>NZ_JACHHY010000008.1:0-130805 GCF_014202905.1 Chitinivorax tropicus
AACCAACAACTCACCCTGGCCAGCCCCACCCAGCTGAAGCTGGTGGCGAACGGCAGCGGGCTGACCTTGAAGGACGGCAACATCCTGATCCAGTGTCCCAAGGCCGCGGTGTTCAAGGCCAGTGTCAAGCAGCAGCTGGGGCCGCAGGGGGCCAGTCATGCGGCGCCTGCGCTGAGCACCAGCAAAATCCAGGGTTGCGCTGAAAAAATACAGGCGGCGGCCAACAACGGGAGCCCCTTCGTCAAATGACTCCACACCTGACTGACCACGACATCGACCGCCTGACCGATCAAGCCATTGCCCAATTGCAACAATGGCTAGCGCACCATGGCAGCCAGCAGCTGGCGCTGCTGATCGATCCGGTGGCTGCTGACCCATTTGCAGAGCAGCTGCATGAGCAAGCGCTGCCCACCGTGCGTTGCCCGTTTCCTGGCAACGATCTGGCCGACGCGCAATACCCCTATCTGGTCTGGTTCGAACATGCGGAGCGGCAAATCCGTTTGATCAACGACAGCCTGCGCCTGGCCATCCACGAGCGGTGTGGCCGCATCGATGGCGAATACGGCGCACGCAGCCTGTGTGCCTGGATCATCCCCGGCACAGGCGAACCGGCGTTGGCCGAGCTGGCCCAACAGATCGGGCGGACTGTTCCAGCGTTCAACCCAGCGGGCGAGCGCATGCTGTTCCGTTATTACGACCCACGCATCACCCCTTTACTGCCAACGTGTCTGTCCGGGCCGAACTGGCGGGCGATGATCAGCCTGCAACACTACCCCTGGCTGACCATGGATGAAGCCTGCACCCTGCAAGCCATATCGCCTGATCCACAAGGCGCGGCACCCTTGCCCCACCTGCAACTGAGCGAGGCGGAAATGGACGCCCTGGCAGTGGTGGGGCTGGCCAACCACCTGGGCCGACTGGTGCCGCAATGGGGGCTGGCTGCCGTGCCCGATGGGCCGCAGCTGCGCACCCTGGCCCAGCAGGCGTTTGGCCTGGGCCTGCAACACCCGGTGGATCAGCTTACGTATGCCTACCACGCATTGCACTGCCACCCGCGATTCACGCGGCACCCGTTGATCCAGCCGCTGTTGCAGCAAGACTCGTTCGCCCAGGCGCTGGCAACGCTGACTGAAACTGAATGGCAGCGCATCGCCCAAGACTGCGCTGCTGAACCCAATCCCCGCTGAGACTGTACATGAGTAAGCCCTGTCACCGCTGTCAACGTAAAGGCTATGCGCTGTTTCCAGTGCTGTATGCCGTGGCCCCCAAAGCGCTCCAGGCCAAGCTGCCCAAGCTGGCTGAACCGTTTGGAGCGGGCATCACCCAGCAGGTGCTGAAACAGCACGACTACTACCTGCGTGGGCTGGAGGCAGGTTATGTGTACCTGCTCTACCCCAACAAACAATGGAAAGGCTATCTGGTCGATCCGGAAGGGTCGATGCTGTACTACCCCAACCTGACACTGGAAGACATGCCTGCCGCGCCACCGGACAAGCCCCTGCGCCAGACCTGCACTAATCAGGCGCACAACAGCCTGCCGGGCCGGGCCCTCTGCATAGAAGACACCCGGGGGCCGGTGTGGATCGCCTTCAGCCGCCACCGCTGGACCAAGGCAGTGCGCGATGGGCACGCCAAGCACCCCGCCGAGCGGATGCAGGCGATCACAGCATTCGACGACAGCCCCTTCGCCCACGCCCTGCCAGCCAGCCCGGCCAATTTGAAACAATGGGTGGCGAATTTTGATGCGGAACGGGTGAGGGCGGTCAATCGGCGCATGGCCAATACCTGGCTGACCGATGATAGCCAGCAGGCCGAGAAGCTCAGCCAGCTCATGCGGCATATGTCACCCAAAGGCAAGCAGGGCTTGATTTTTGCGCTGTCGGACACTGCCGGGATCACACACCAGCTCAATCAGACCCGGCTGTTGGAACAAGCCAAATTATTTGAGTGGCAATCCGACGAAAAACGGGCGTGGAAACGTATCTCGGCGGACTGCATCCAGGCTTTACGAGAGCGGGTGAAGATGAGGAAGCGGGCAGAAATCATCCAGCGGGACACCGGCAAGGAGTGGGGTAAAACCAACAACCCTACCCATGCCAAGCTGGATAACTACCTGCACTATCGAACCGAATTCGACGAGAGAGTCCGAACCAAACAATTACCGGCACACAGCAAATTTCAACCGATCAAAGGTGTGTCCGCATTGGGGCCTGGGCATATCCTGGTGCCGATCGAGCAGAAAGTTGCCGCGCAAAGCCGTTCGGATCTGGAAGACCTGGAAGACCATTACAATGAAAAGGCGCGCAGTCAATTCATCAACGACTACAACAAAACAGTCAGCCTGTTTCAAAAGCGCATCCACGCGCTGGACCAGGACTATGCACAATGGCTGACTCACAAACCCCAGCCTGGCGTACCGACGCTGGCCCAGCTATGCCGCCTGGATTTTGTACCCAATGATGGCAATACCGCCAAGGACTACATCCAGCTGGTCTGCCAGACCACCGAAGGCGGCCCCTTGTCCCAAGCCAGCCTGCCCTGGTTCAAAGCCACCTTGCAGCTAGACCCGACCAGTGAAGACCAAGTCTTGCTGCGGGCCTTGGTGGGCAATAACACCAACCTGCTCAAATTCCTGACCGTAGACAAGCAAGACAAATCCTATGACGTGTTGAAAGCAGTGCTGACCGAAGAAAAGGTCAGCAACAGGCTGGGCAAATATGGCCTGGCCGGGAATGCCGTCTTGGGCGGCTTCGCCAATGGCATTCTGGGTGGCATCTATGGCACCGCACTGATGTTGGAAGGGCTGAAACAACTGGCGGAAGGGGATCGCATCAAATTGGTGCGCTACGTGTCCACCCTGCTTTATATATGGGATGGCACCCAAAGCTATTGTGTGCGTATCAAAACCAAGCTGGGCGACTTGCAGCGGGGCTTTCTGCAGACCGCCTTTGCCCGGCAGGTGCAAGCCAGCGCCTCGCGGATCTCCCGGCGGCTGCAGGGCTTGCCGCGCCTTCCGGCCAATGTGGCGGACGAAGCCACCGATGCGCTGTTCATCACCACCGTGCCACCGGCGCAGCTGGCCGCCCTGTTGCAGCCGCCGCGCTCGTCCCATGCCCGGGCCAGGGTCATCGTCACCTCGGCCTTTGAATATGGGCAGCGGCTGGCGGACAAAGTCAATCTCTCCTTGCCAGCCTGGGGGGCTGATCAGGTCTCCGATCTCACCAGCAAAGCCAGCGTCTTCTCCCGCTCCACCGGCATGCTGTCGGTGGGGGTGCTGATCCTGCAATGGGGGCAGATGACCGACAACCTGAGCAAGGTCACCAGCCTCAGCGGCAACGACAAGCTGATGGCGCTACTGGGCCTGGGCGATGCCTTTGCCAGCTTGCTGGGGGCGGCGGCAGAGATCAGGGGGGAGTGGAAGAGCGCGGTGGCCAAGGTGACAGGTGGGGCTGCCCCGACACAGTTGCTGAATAGGGTGGTGCAGTTCACGGGTGTGATGGGTGCGATTGGTGGGGCGTTTAATGCAGCACAGAGTGCTATATCTGCTCATCACAAGGGGGGCGAGGGTGATATAGATGCTGGGATTTTGCACGGTGCCGCTGCCATCGCCTATGGCGGAGCCGCTGTTTTTAGTGGGGCAATCGGTTTCGGTGCCTCCTCAGCCTTTTTCGGCACCATGCTCGGCCTGGGGCCGGGCGGCTGGGTGGTCTTGCTGACGGTGGTGGCCGTCGGGCTCACCTATGCCGCGCTCAATGCCGAAGACAGCGATGCTGAGAAATACGTGGCCCGCAATGCCTTCTGGAGCACCAGCTCGCGCACCGACCCACGCTTCAAAAGCTGGCGCGAAGAGGCCTCGGCCTTCAACGCCATCTGGTACGAGGTCAAGGTCGATTTCAGCTGGGGCGACACGCTCTCGGGCAGCACCGGGCTGGGCCGCGACACCGTCACCCTCAAATTCACCATCAATGGCCGCACCGGGCAAGACGGCTGGCGTTACCGCATCTGGCTGACCAACCAGCGAGGGCAGGAACAGCAAGTATTGGTCAACCGGCATGCGGTGCCAGCCTGGTCAGTGCAGCCCACCCAGGCCATGACGCTTGGACAGGGCTGGGGCAAGCACCCGGCAGAGATCGAAGAGAAGGACGGGCAATGGGTGTTGACGCACACGCTGGATGTCGATGACGATGTCTTCCACAAGGCCCGGCTGCAGCTGGAATACTACCCCCACCACCAAGACCTGCACGATATGGCCATCTTCAACCTGTCCGATAGCGATTGATCCAATATGCCACGTTCTCATCACCCTGGGCTTGCCACCCACCCCGGCCCACCGCAGCCCGTTCCCTACCGTGACGGCGATGCAGCCGTCACCTATGGCCGCCAGACCGTGTCCGGCCCCCACTGCAGCAGTGGCGGCGAGGTGCGCCATGTCTACCCAGATGCGATGGAGCTGGGTGGGCTGCGGAGGAGCGGGGCGGGGTTTGGGATCTTGGGTTGCATAATTAGTACCATACCTGTCTTTTCTTCGTTTTTTCTTATAGTTACAATTTTCGAACAATTTGCTCGATTAGAACGTGTGAATGGCGTCTATGCCGCAGCCTTGTTGTTCTTCCTTGCTGCAATCGGTGTCTTTACGTGCGCTGCTATAGTATTTGGCCGACTCGACCTCTTCTCCTACCGAGACGAACCGATTCTATTCAACCGAGCCAGCCGCAAGCTGCACATCTTCCGGCGCCGCTTCAAATGGACCCGCCCCTTCAGCAGATGGCCGGTGGTGATCGACAGCTATGACTGGGACTGCGTGCGTGGGGAAGTCAAAGGCGGAGCAGTGCTGATGGGCACTGTGCCAACCACCCGCTTCCAGCTCTATCTGGCCATTGCCGACCGGCCAGGTAGTGACACCATCATCGACCGGGTGCCGGTGGGGGGTCCCTCACTGGGTAAAGACCACTTCCAACCACTCTGGGAGCACATCCGCCAATATATGGAAGCCGACGGCCCGCCGCTGCAAGCTGGCGACAGCCTGTCCAGGCACACCCAGTTCTCCCACCGTATGGCGTGGGCAGCAGGCTTTTTCTTTCTCGACCCGGACTATAAAAACCAAGTGCCAAGCCGGCTCGGTCGAGCCATCGGCATCACCACCAATCTGCTGATTGCCCCCTTCGCCATGATCCCTGGCCTGCTCGCCTGGCTCAGCGGGCTGAGCGGTCGTGATCCCTGGTGGCCAGACGACGTACTGGCGGCAGCCGGTGGCCCACCCTTGTCCGAGCCCGCCGCACTGGCCTTGCGCCCGGCTGCGCCAACCGCAGGGCAGGTGGGCTGACAGCGGGCTGGGCCGCGACACCGTCACCCTCCAATTCACCCTCAATGGCCGCACCGGGCAAGACGGCTGGCGTTACCGCATCTGGCTGACCAACCAGCGAGGGCAGGAACAGCAAGTATTGGTCAACCGGCATGCGGTGCCAGCCTGGTCAGTGCAGCCCACCCAGGCCATGACGCTTGGACAGGGCTGGGGCAAGCACCCGGCAGAGATCGAAGAGAAGGACGGGCAATGGGTGTTGACGCACACGCTGGATGTCGATGACGATGTCTTCCACAAGGCCCGGCTGCAGCTGGAATACTACCCACACCACCAAGACCTGCACGATATGGCCATCTTCAACTTGTCCGATAGCGATTGATCCAATATGCCACGTTCTCATCACCCAGGGCTTGCCACCCACCCCGGCCCACCGCAGCCCGTTCCCTACCGTGACGGCGATGCAGCCGTCACCTATGGTCGCCAGACCGTGTCCGGCCCCCACTGCAGCAGCGGCGGTGAGGTGCGCCATGTCTACCCGGATGCGATGGAGCTGGGTGGGCAGCGGAGGAGTGGGGCGGGGTTTGGGGTTGCTGGTTTAGTAATCAATCTTATCGCCGTTGGTATGTTCTCTGCCCTTCTTCTTCAAACTTTTGGGCAAATTACTAAATTTTGGCGGGTGGATGCTTTTGATATTGCTTTTTTGTTACTTAGTTTTTTCTCAATATGTATTTTTGGATGCGTTGCTGTAGTGTTTGGCCGACTCGACCTCTTCTCCTACCGAGACGAACCGATTCTATTCAACCGAGCCAGCCGCAAGCTGCACATCTTCCGGCGTCGCTTCAAATGGACCCGCCCCTTCAGCAGATGGCCGGTGGTGATTGATACCTATGACTGGGACTGCGTGCGTGGGGAAGTCAAAGGCGGAGCAGTGCTGATGGGCACTGTGCCAACCACCCGCTTCCAGCTCTATCTGGCCATTGCCGACCGGCCAGGCAGTGACACCATCATCGACCGGGTGCCGGTGGGAAGCCCCTCACTGGGCAAAGACCACTTCCAACCACTCTGGGAGCACATCCGCCAATATATGGAAGCCGACGGCCCGCCGCTGCAAGCTGGCGACAGCCTGTCCAGGCACACCCAGTTCTCCCACCGTATGGCGTGGGCAGCAGGCTTTTTCTTTCTCGACCCGGACTATAAAAATCAAGTGCCAAGCCGGCTCGGTCGAGCCATCGGCATCACCACCAATCTGCTGATTGCCCCCTTCGCCATGATCCCTGGCCTGCTCGCCTGGCTCAGCGGGCTGAGCGGTCGTGATCCCTGGTGGCCAGACGACGTACTGGCGGCAGCCGGTGGCCCACCCTTGTCCGAGCCCGCCGCGCTGGCCTTGCGCCCGGCTGCGCCACCCGCAAGGCAGGTGGGCTGACGGCGGGCTGGGCCGCGACACCGTCACCCTCAAATTCACCCTCAATGGCCGCACCGGGCAAGACGGCTGGCGTTACCGCATCTGGCTGACCAACCAGCGAGGGCAGGAGCAGCAAGTATTGGTCAACCGGCATGCGGTGCCAGCCTGGTCAGCGCAGCCCGCCCAGGCGATGACGCTTGGACAGGGCTGGGGCAAGCACCCGGCACAGATCGAAGAGAAGGACGGGCAATGGGTGTTGACGCACACGCTGGATGTCGATGACGATGTCTTCCACAAGGCCCGGCTGCAGCTGGA
The DNA here is from genome assembly GCF_014202905.1 of Chitinivorax tropicus. Lineage (NCBI taxonomy): Bacteria > Pseudomonadati > Pseudomonadota > Betaproteobacteria > Chitinivorax > Chitinivorax tropicus. The sequence continues at coordinate 7,020 of NZ_JACHHY010000008.1, forward strand.
ATACTACCCACACCACCAAGACCTGCACGATATGGCCATCTTCAACCTGTCAGATAGCGATTGATCCAATATGCCACGTTCTCATCACCCTGGGCTTGCCACCCACCCCGGCCCACCGCAGCCCGTTCCCTACTGTGACGGCGATGCCGCCCTCACCTATGGCCGCCAGACCGTGTCCGGCCCCCACTGCAGCAGCGGCGGTGAGGTGCGCCATGTCTACCCGGATGCGATGGAGTTGGGTGGGCTGCGGAGGAGCGGGGCGGGGTTTGGGGTTGGGGGTGGGATAGTTTGTCTAATTGGCTGCGTTGGAGGAGGAGTACTGGGTTTAGCAGCTGAAATAAACCATCTAGTTCGTGGTGTAGATTTGCAAACTCTCTTTGCAATCGCTTTTTCTAGCTTCGTATCATTGATATTTTTTTGTGCAGCTACCACTTTTTTCCGACTCGACCTCTTCTCCTACCGAGACGAACCGATTCTATTCAACCGAGCCAGCCGCAAGCTGCACATCTTCCGGCGCCGCTTCAAATGGACCCGCCCCTTCAGCAGATGGCCAGTGGTGATCGACAGCTATGACTGGGACTGCGTGCGTGGTGAAGTCAAAGGCGGTGCAGTGCTGATGGGCACCGTGCCAACCACCCGCTTCCAGCTCTATCTGGCCATTGCCGACCGGCCAGGCAGTGACACCATCATCGACCGGGTGCCGGTGGGGGGCCCCTCACTGGGCAAAGACCACTTCCAACCACTCTGGGAGCACATCCGCCAATATATGGAAGCCGACGGCCCACCCCTGCAACACGGAGACACCCTGTCCCGGCACACCCGGTTCTCCCACCGCATGGCATGGTCAGCAGGCTTTTTCTTTCTCGACCCGGACTATAAAAACCAAGTGCCAAGCCGGCTCGGTCGTGCCATCGGCATCACCACCAATCTGCTGATTGCCCCCTTCGCCATGATCCCTGGCCTGCTCGCCTGGCTCAGTCAATTGAGCGGTCGCGAGCCCTGGTGGCCAGATGACGTACTGGCGGCAGCCGGTGGCCCACCCTTGTCCGAGCCCGCCGCGCTGGCCTTGCGCCCGGCTGCGCCACCCGCAGGGCAGGTGGGCTGACGGCGGGCTGGGCCGTGACACCGTCACCCTCAAATTCACCATCAATGGCCGCACCGGGCAAGACGGCTGGCGCTATCGCATCTGGCTGACCAACCAGCGAGGGCAGGAGCAGCAAGTATTGGTCAACCGGCATGCGGTGCCAGCCTGGTCAGTGCAGCCCACCCAGGCCATGACGCTTGGACAGGGCTGGGGCAAGCACCCGGCAGAGATCGAAGAGAAGGACGGGCAATGGGTGTTGACGCACACGCTGGATGTCGATGACGATGTCTTCCACAAGGCCCGGCTGCAGCTGGAATACTACCCCCACCACCAAGACCTGCACGATATGGCCATCTTCAACCTGTCAGATAGCGATTGATCCAATATGCCACGTTCTCATCACCCTGGGCTTGCCACCCACCCCGGCCCACCGCAGCCCGTTCCCTACCGTGACGGCGATGCAGCCGTCACCTATGGTCGCCAGACCGTGTCCGGCCCCCACTGCAGCAGCGGCGGCGAGGTGCGTCATGTCTACCCGGATGCGATGGAGCTGGGTGGGCAGCGGAGGAGCGGGGCGGGGTTTGGGGTTGCTGGCTTGATTATGGGCTTAACTGTTATTTTAATGAGTCTTCATGAATTAATTTTGGAAATTGGAAGAATTTCAAAATATCATAATAATGATATATTTATAGATATTTTTATGTCGCTTGTTATTATAGCGATTGCATTTGTCTTCGCTGCAACCATGGGAAGACTCGACCTCTTCTCCTACCGAGACGAACCGATTCTATTCAACCGAGCCAGCCGCAAGCTGCACATCTTCCGGCGCCGCTTCAAATGGACCCGCCCCTTCAGCAGATGGCCAGTGGTGATCGACAGCTATGACTGGGACTGCGTGCGTGGTGAAGTCAAAGGCGGAGCAGTGCTGATGGGCACTGTGCCAACCACCCGCTTCCAGCTCTATCTGGCCATTGCCGACCGGCCAGGCAGTGACACCATCATCGACCGGGTGCCGGTGGGGGGCCCCTCACTGGGTAAAGACCACTTCCAACCACTCTGGGAGCACATCCGCCAATATATGGAAGCCGACGGCCCGCCGCTGCAAGCTGGCGACAGCCTGTCCAGGCACACCCAGTTCTCCCACCGTATGGCGTGGTCAGCAGGCTTTTTCTTTCTCGACCCGGACTATAAAAACCAAGTGCCAAGCCGGCTCGGTCGAGCCATCGGCATCACCACCAATCTGCTGATTGCCCCCTTCGCCATGATCCCTGGCCTGCTCGCCTGGCTCAGCGGGCTGAGCGGTCGTGATCCCTGGTGGCCAGATGACGTACTGGCGGCAGCCGGTGGCCCACCCTTGTCCGAGCCCGCCGCACTGGCCTTGCGCCCGGCTGTGCCAACCGCAGGGCAGGTGGGCTGACAGCGGGCCGCGACACCGTCACCCTCAAATTCACCATCAATGGCCGCACCGGGCAAGACGGCTGGCGTTACCGCATCTGGCTGACCAACCAGCGAGGGCAGGAGTAGCAAGTATTGGTCAACCGGCATGCGGTGCCAGCCTGGTCAGCGCAGCCCGCCCAGGCCATGACGCTTGGACAGGGCTGGGGCAAGCACCCGGCACAGATCGAAGAGAAGGACGGGCAATGGGTGTTGACGCACACGCTGGATGTCGATGACGATGTCTTCCACAAGGCCCGGTTGCAGCTGGAATACTACCCACACCACCAAGACCTGCACGATATGGCCATCTTCAACCTGTCAGATAGCGATTGATCCAATATGCCACGTTCTCATCACCCTGGGCTTGCCACCCACCCCGGCCCACCGCAGCCCGTTCCCTACCGTGACGGCGATGCCGCCCTCACCTATGGCCGCCAGACCGTGTCCGGCCCCCACTGCAGCAGCGGCGGTGAGGTGCGCCATGTCTACCCGGATGCGATGGAGCTGGGTGGGCAGCGGAGGAGCGGGGCGGGGTTTGGAATTATGGGTGGAATTATCGGTCTACTGGGGTTTTCCGGGGCATTGCTTGCTGCGTATTTCATATTTACCTCTTTAACTAAGAAGCTAATTATTTCCGAGCTATTTTTTCTATTTGTATTTCTCATAGCTGTATTTATTTTCCTATGTGCAGCAGTAGCTGCATTCCGACTCGACCTCTTCTCCTACCGAGACGAACCGATTCTATTCAACCGAGCCAGCCGCAAGCTGCACATCTTCCGGCGTCGCTTCAAATGGACCCGCCCCTTCAGCAGATGGCCGGTGGTGATCGACAGCTATGACTGGGACTGCGTGCGTGGTGAAGTCAAAGGCGGTGCAGTGCTGATGGGCACCGTGCCAACCACCCGCTTCCAGCTCTATCTGGCCATTGCCGACCGGCCAGGTAGTGACACCATCATCGACCGGGTGCCGGTGGGGGGCCCCTCATTGGGCAAAGACCACTTCCAACCACTCTGGGAGCACATCCGCCAATATATGGAAGCCGACGGCCCGCCGCTGCAAGCTGGCGACAGCCTGTCCAGGCACACCCAGTTCTCCCACCGTATGGCATGGTCAGCGGATTTTTCTTTTCTGGACCCGGACTATAAAAATCAAGTGCCAAGCCGATTTGATCGAATCTTCTTCACCACTTTGAGTTTATTGGCTTTTCCCTTTACATTTTGGATGGGCTTGTTCACCTGGCTCAGCCAATTGAGCGGTCGCGATCCCTGGTGGCCAGATGACGTACTGGCGGCAGCCGGTGGCCCACCCTTGTCCGAGCCCGCCGCACTGGCCTTGCGCCCGGCTGTGCCACCCGCAGGGCCGGCGGGCTGACGGCTGACAATATTGGGTGGAGTGGTGCGCTCATCTGCTTTTTTCAGGCGGGGTGCACGCCACCATGGATGAAGGTTTTGGCGCCGATTTTGCAATAGCGGTGGGTGAAGAATGTCCAGGGCTGGCTGAGGGTGTGCTGGCCAAAGGTGGTGGCTTCGAATGACTGGTTGGGGCTGTCAAAGGCGATGCGGTAACTTGTGGGCTCAATCAGTTGGACATCGCGGCCCAGGTCTGAGATCAAGAGATTGCGTTGTAGTTTTTGCTGTTGTTGCCGGGCCATGTCGATGCCTAGGTCGCCGACCGCGTTGCCTGCGTTGGCGCAGTTGACATGGGCCACGCGTTGTACGCCGTTTCCTGCGTATGTGCCGATTCCGAATGTGCAGCCGTTCATCGGCTGGGTGAACACATACTTGGCCTCGTTACCCAAGGTGACATCTTTCAGCCGGTTTTTGGTGAAAGGACACCAATAAGCAGAGATGCGGGGCGAGGTGGAGGTCGCGACATTGTTGACTTTATACAGGCCGAACACCCTTCCACCTGGTTTGTTCATGACCTTGTAGCCTTCCTCTGTGGTGAGGTCGATGACGCTGATGTCAAATAGTGTGGACATTTCGTTTTCGGCAATGCCTACCATCACAATGTGCGATTCCATAAATGCCTTGGGGTTATCGCAAAAAGCCTGGATGTAATTCATGGTGTCTCCTCTTATTCATTGGGTCTGTGATGTAGGGATTGTTCCGGCAACATCAGCGGTGTGCAGGTTCTGTTGACATAAACCCTGATCGACAGAGCCTGCAGTGGGGTGGGTGGTTCAATTTCATATGTAGTTGTTCTGCTTCTCAATTGAAAGCGCTTGTTGGCAAGCCATTGATTATGAAAGGATGGGTTGCTTTTCATGACGCTGTGTGGGCTGTGTCGGGGCTGGCCTATGCATTCGTGACAGGGTGACCCAAACTGGCAGCATGCGATAAGACAGCTGCGCTGCAATCGTAAAAAAGAGCTGGCGTGGTTACCGACTGGTTGTGGGGGCGGCGATCGGATTGCCATGGATTGGTGCCGGATGGGGTGGGGTAAGACATCGGCCAATGTCGATACAGTGGGAAACCTCGGCGCGGATGCGCTATGCTGCATCTAATCGACCCCAATACAGGATCTGTCCCAACCCATGGCGGGCTTACAGGTACCCACATTTGAGCAGGCAGCATTGGCGGCGGCCTTGGCATACCGTTATACGGTGGGGGCTGCGCTGTTGGTGGACTGGTTACCCAAGCGTACCCGGATTCTGCACCTGCGCCTGCAGACGGAGGATCGTTATGTCACGGTGGATGCGGATGGCGACTGCTATGTGATCAAGGATCGGACAGAGCCCTACACAGTATTTGCGCATGTGACTTTGCTGGATCTGGTGGATGGCAAGGTGCGTTACTTGGTGCAACACACCTTGGGTGAGGCGCTTTACACATGGGATGGCGCGGAGATCGCGCTGACGTTGAATGAAAACAGTGGTCTGGTTCCGCCTGCGCATGTCTTGCATTGTCGTGTGGTGGACGATCTGCCCGCCAAATAGGCGGGCTTGAGCGACGGCTGGCTCCTGATGCTGGCTGGCCGCTACAATGTCGGGCTTTGATGTTGCTGGAGCCTGACTGATGTTGATGGTGATTTCCCCTGCGAAAACGCTCGATTACACCTCCCCGCCTTGTACCTCGTCGTTTACCTTGCCTGAGTCGTTGGACCAATCCGCTGAGCTGATTGCGTTGCTCCGCCAGCGATCCCCTGCGGAAATCAGCGCACTGATGGACATCAGCGATGAGCTGGCGGTGTTGAATGTAGGGCGTTACCAGAGTTGGCAGCCAGACTTTGCGCCAAACAACGCCAAGCAAGCGATGCTGGCATTCATGGGTGATGTGTATGAGGGATTGCAGGCGCAGACGTTGAGCCCGCCGCAGCTCGACTACCTGCAATGCAATCTGCGGATTCTGTCCGGGCTGTATGGGTTGTTGAGGCCGTTGGATCTGATGCAGCCCTACCGGCTGGAGATGGGAACCAAGCTGGCCAACCCGCGTGGCAAGGATCTGTATGCATTCTGGGGAGCACGTTTGACCGAGCGCCTGAATGAGCGGCTGGTTGATGATCCAGTGTTGGTCAATCTCGCCTCCGACGAATATTTCAAAGCCATCAAACCCAAGCTGTTGAAGGCCCGTGTGATCACACCTGTGTTTCAGGACTGGAAAAATGGTCAGTACAAGATCATCAGCTTCTACGCCAAACGCGCCAGGGGGCTGATGGTGCGCTATGCGGCCACTCGGGAGGTGACTGCGCCAGAGGTGTTGAAAGGCTTTGATCTGGAAGGGTACGCCTGGTCGGAAGAGGCATCCACGGCGGATACCTGGGTCTTTCGGCGCGATCTGGCCCGATAGCGAAAAAAAGAAGCCGCCCAAGGGCGGCCCAATTACAGGGATAGTCAGTGAGGAAGAGACGCAAAACGCGTCATGAAGCTATCGAAGGGTAAGACTGGCTGTTTTCTGGATGGTTCCAGGGAATTTGTAAATTTCTGTCAAAGGGCATGAGCAAGTGAGAGCGTTGTTGCAGCGGGTCAGTGAGGCGGCTGTCCGGGTCGATGGCGAGGTCGTGGGCCAGATCGATGCCGGGTTGTTGGTGCTGGTGGGGATTGAGGAAGCGGATACGATCGAGGATATCGATTGGCTGGCGCGCAAATTGGTCAATCTGCGGGTATTCAATGATGAGCAGGGTGTGATGAATCGGTCTGTATTGGACGTCGGCGGCGGCGTCCTTGCTGTCAGCCAGTTCACGTTGCACGCCAGTTGCCGGAAAGGTAACCGCCCCAGCTACAGCCGGGCTGCCAAGGGGGCGGTGTCGGAACCGATGTATCAGCAATTCTGTCGAACAGTGGGCCAGCTATTGGATCGGCCCGTTGCACAGGGGCGCTTTGGCGCAGATATGAAGGTCAGCTTGGTCAACGATGGCCCGGTCACGATCTGGCTGGATTCCAAACAGCCAGAATGATTTTGGCAAAGACGATGGGTTGCAGTTGTGGTGCCTGAAACAAAAACGGCTGAAACATCTCACTGGTCGGAAATCTGGAGAAGAGCACGGGCCTCGTCGCTGACCCATTGGTTGCTGTGCCTGAATCTGGTGGGTGCGCTGGTGCCCTTGTTGCATTCCGGTGCCTCGCATTCATTCACCATGATTGAGAGCGGGGCCAACTATGCGCCATTGACCCTGACAGGTGATCACTGGCGGCTGTTGAGCAGTTTGTTTCTACATGGCGGGGTCATCCACCTTGGCTTGAACATGCTGATGCTGATCATCATCGGCCCCATCTACGAGGCATACTGGGGGGGCCGCCGGGCTTGGTTGCTCTATCTGGCTTCGGGCATGTTGGCGGCGTTGGCCAGCGCACTGTGGTATGGCAATCGGCAGGTCACCCAGACTGAGTGGGTGTTCATGATCCCGATCCAGGTATCCGGCATCCAGCCGGTGGTCAGCATGGGCGCCTCGGGCGCACTGATGGGGCTGATCGGCTCCCATTTCGGTGCGGTACTGGCCAAACAGTTCAACAGGCAGGTGCGGGAGATCCAAGGTGCCTCGCTGAAGGAAGATGCCTGTGTGGTCGGGTCAACGCTGATTTTCGGTCTGCTGATCCCTGCCATGGATAACGCCGCCCATCTGTTCGGTTGGCTGTCAGGCGGAATGATCGGATTGCTCTGGGCGCAAAGCGAGCAACGGCCAGGTTTGATCAGCCGGGGCGCGGAAGGGTTGATCATCGCGCTCATGCTGGTGCTGCTGATCAGCCCTTTTCCGCAAAGTTGGGCCAGTCAGGAGCTACGCTCCTATCGGGAGGCCTACTGGCCTGCCGAAGCAGGCCAATATGAGCGAGGCGCAGCAGATATACATCGGCAGTAGATACGGCCAATGTGATTGGCTCGTGCTGCGTGGCAGGTTGCTCAGCGCTGCTGGATAGCACGCCGGACAAATTCCCCTGCGGGTTTGAGGGTGTTGGCAGACCAATCGCCCCGACTGCAAGTGCCTGTTTTCCAGACAGCACCGGAGCGGAAATCGTCCGAGTAGTTCCAATTTGCCCAACTGATTTTGTGTTGAGCCATGAAATCCAGGTATTTCTGCGCCATGGTGAAGTCATTGGGCCCATCGCCGCTGGCCTGCTGTGTACCCCATTCGGTGACAAAGACCGGCAGGCGGGCTGCTCCCCACTTCAGGGCGTTCAGGTATGTTTCACCATGCTCCCCCGCATAGAAGTGGAAGGTGTACATGATGTTGCGGTACCGGACCGGGTCATCCACGATATCCTGTGCCGAGCGACCATCCGAGACACCGAATGAGCCCCAGCCGTGGGTGCCGATCAAAATGAGGGCATCGGGGTCGATCGCGCGGATGACGGGGATGATCTTCTCGCCGTATTCCCTGATCTGTGACCAGCTTACCCCGTTGGGCTCATTGGCCACATCGTAGATGATGTTTTTCTGCCCGCCATATTTCTTGGCAATGTGGGAGAAGAAGGTCTTGGCGTGAGCCAGATTGTGGTTGGGGTCTCCGGGGCTGAGTTGGTGCCAGTCGATCAGCGCGTACATACCCCGCTTGGTCGCCTCATCGATCAAACGCTCGACCTGTGCAGTAAAGCCTGCCGGGTCGGTTTCATAGCCGTCTTCTTGGATGTACATCGAAATCCGCAGCAGATCGGCCTTCCAGTCTTTGGCCAGGGCATCCAGCGAGCCTGCGGTCAGGCACTTACCCCAACCATACCATTGGATGCCATGTGAGCTCATGCCGCGCAGCTGGACAGTTTCATTCCGCTCGTTGCAGAGATGAAGGTTATCGCTGCATACCCGCAGTTGCCCGTGGCGTTCGACTGGGGTTCCACTTGGGGTCGGCGTGGGGGTGGGTGTCTGGGCCGGTTTGAGCGCGAATTGCTGAGAAACTCCGCCATGGCAAGCGGCTTGGGTGAGCTGTGTACCGTCGTGCCCTGGGCCGGCCTCAATACACAAGCCGCTATGCGCAGCGCGGATTGTGTAGTTTGCACCCTGTGCCACGAATTGAAAGCGTTGATGCGCTCCGCCATTGTCCGTCCACTGCGTCAGGCCCGCGCCTGGCGTGGTTTTTCGCCCAGAGACATCCCAAGACTTCTGACTATTGCTGTTGAGAATGCGGTACTGGCCAGAAGTCGTCTGGCTGATCTCAAATGACTGTGCGGCGGTGCTGTTGCAGGTGCGTAGCTGTAATTTGGCAGCGTTGGCGGTGCTGGCGCCTTCAACGGCGACGCATTTGTTCGCACTGACCGATTGAAGCACATGGCGGCCACTGATATTGACCGGGCTTGGCGTGGGTTGTGGCGCTGCAGTGTCGATCAGCTGCCACAAACCCGGTGTGGCGAGTGGGTTCCAGTTGGCACCGATATGAGCCGTATGGGTGGCCAGTGCCCGGTAGGTGCGCCCCTCATAGCGAGCAATGTCGCCAGTGGTATAGGTTTTGCCCTCTTGCCAGTCCTGGGGCTGCTGAGCTGTCTCGGCGTGCTGATGCTCTTGAGCATGGGTCGGCAGCGAGATGCTGCCAATGCTCAGGCCAGTCGCCATCAACAGCATCTGCATGATTGGATTGAGCCGCATGATGGTTCCTTTTGAAAATCAGCAGGCATTGTTGAGTGTTGACTATGACAAGTAAATAAGTGAATTTGCTTACCGGCAAGGTGGGAGGCTGCTATAAAGGAAACGCTGCCATTGTCACCTTGAACAACAGACATGCAGCGATGCCTCGTGAGCCGCAGGGGAAGTTACCGCCCAGCAGCCCATTGCTTGTTGAAACAACTATTTATCAGATGCCAGACGGATGGTTTGGTGGTCAGCGATAACGGGATGTCGTTGTCAACAAATCACCCGGGCGGCCTGGGGTGATAAAAACATTCCGACGGATGGTAGGGCGGCTCGGTGAAGCTTGTCATCAAGGAAGATCTGACAAATCAGAAGGTTGCTTTGTGCCATATCACACATTTGTTTCAATAGTACCTAAATCCATGAACGCGAATTTAGTAAATTATGATGTTATGTGATATACGGTAGGCGCATTTTTTATGATGTGGATAACCCTAATGAAAAACAAAAGTACCCTTTACAAGGCCTTGGCCGTATCGGCGTGTGTGGCTGCCGGTGCACTGTTGACTGGCGCAGGCTCGCCCCAGCCGGGTGAGGCCGGTGGCCCCAAGCGCCCAGTCAAGGCGCTGATCATCAGCATGTTCGAGCCCGAAGCCAAGCCCTGGCTGGATAAGCTCAACCTGACGCAGGAATACGCTGTTCCCGGCCTGTCGCCGGATTTTCCGACTGTGCGCTGCAATAAAGACGATGTCTGCCAGATGACCACTGGCATGGGGCATGCGAATGCGGCGGCATCGATGGCGGCCTTGGTGTTCAGCGGGCGCTTTGATTTGTCGAAAAGCTATTTCCTGATTGCAGGTATTGCTGGCATCGATCCCAAGCAGGGTACATTGGGTACGGCAACCTGGTCACGCTATCTGGTGGATTTCAGTATCGCTTGGGAGCTGGATTCCCGCTCCATCCCCAGCAGCTGGACGACCGGCTATTTTGGCATCAACACCAAAGGCCCGGGTATCAAACCACCGCTGGATTACAAGACAGAAGTCTTCCAGCTGAACGAGGCGTTGTTGCAAAAGGCGCTGGCCTTGTCCAAGAACGCACAGCTGGACGACAGTGATGTTGCCAAAGCGTATCGAGTCAAGTACGGCTTTGCGCCAGCCAACCAGCCGCCAACCGTCGTACAGTGCGACACGCTGGCGGGTGATACTTGGTGGCATGGCGAGCTGCTGGGCAAGCAAGCTGAGGAGTGGACCAAGCTGTTGACCGATGGCAAGGGTACCTACTGCACCACACAGCAGGAAGACAACGCGACCTACGAGGCGTTGAAACGCGGTGCCAATGAGGGCCTGCTGGACATCAATCGTGTGGCAGTGTTGCGCACGGCTGCCAACTTTGATCGCCCACATAAAGGGCAATCAGCGTATGAATCGCTGGCGCTGACTGACTCTGGCGGTTTTGTTCCATCAACCAATAACCTTTATCGGGCTGGTTGGCCGCTGATCAACGATATCGTTACCAATTGGGAGCAGTGGAAGTCTGGTGTACCGCGCTAAGCGCGATGTTTCAAGACGGATGTAAACCACGCTCGCACAGGAATCATTATGAAATACCCCACCTTTTTGAAAGCAGCCGGTCTGCCCGTGGCGGCCACGATGCTCGCCGCGCTCACCACCGGTTGCGTCTCAATGAATAACACCAGTGGCAATGAAGGCCGACCGGTCAAGGCCATGGTGATCAGCATGTTTGCGCCGGAAAGTGAGCCTTGGGTCAAGAAGATGAATCTGACCGAGGAAATCCGCGTGCCCGGCCTGTCGCCTGATTACCCGGTTGTCCGTTGCAATGCGTCGGATGTGTGCAATGTGGTCACCGGCATGGGCCACGCCAATGCCGCTGCCACCATGATGGCGTTGATCCAGAGCGGCAAGTTCGATCTGAGCAAGACTTATTTCCTGATCGCGGGGATTGCAGGCATCGACCCGAACCAAGGCACCTTGGGCTCCGCAGCCTGGGCGCGCTTCATGGTCGATTATGGGATCGCCTGGGAAATCGACGCCCGTGAGATGCCCAAGGACTGGGAATATGGTTACTTCGGCATCTTTACCAAGGGCCCCAACGAAAAGCCCAAGCCGGATTACCGCACTGAGGTGTTTGAGCTGAATACCGCGCTGATGCAAAAGGCACTGGAGCTGTCGAAAAACGTCAAGCTGGATGACAGCAACGAAGCCAAGGCCTTCCGTGCGAAATACCCGTCTGCCCCGGCCAACCAGCCGCCGAAGGTCATCCAGTGCGACACCGCCACCAGTGGCACTTGGTTTGCAGGGAATGTATTGGGTAAACGTGCGCAGGACTGGGTCAAGCTGATGACCGACGGCAAAGGTACCTATTGCACGACCCAACAGGAAGACAACGCGACATTTGAAGTATTGAAGCGGGGTGCCACCATGGGCCGCCTCGATATCAATCGTGTTGCGGTGCTGCGTACCGGTGCGGATTTCGACCGTCCTTACCCAGGCCAATCCGATGTCGAAGGCTTGGTGGAGTACGCCGCGCAAGGTGGCTTTGAGCCAGCCCGCTGGAACCTGTACCACGCAGGAAGCCCGTTGATCAACGATATCGTCGCCAATTGGTCAAGTTGGTCGGCGGGCGTGCCGCGCTGATGCCATTCCCTGTCAACAACCTGTTGAGGGGTAGCAACAAAAAAACCGCTGGCTTGCCAGCGGTTTTTCAATGATCGGTGTGGCGCCAGATGCAGTGCCGACCAGGAAGGCACACCGAGGCAGCCTAATCGCGGAACTGCCCATCCCGCTTCTGCATCGAGGCCATGATGGCCTCTTGAATATCTGCTGACATCAGCATCGCTGCGTTCCAGCCAGCGACGAAATCCAGGCCATCCGCCACCGAATGATCCCGCGAGTAGTTGAGCACCTGCTTGGTGCCACGCATGACCAACGGGGATTTTCTGGCGATATCCGCTGCAATGGACATGACCGACTGTAACAAGGTGTCACGATCAGCAAAGCTGCGGTTGGCCAGCCCCAGCTGAACGGCTTCGGTGCCGCTGACCCGGCGGCAGGTATAGGCCAGCTCGCGCGCTTGCCCCTCTCCGATCAAACGCGGCAAGCGTTGCAGGGTGCCGACGTCGGCTACCAGGCCCATATCCGCTTCTTTGACGCAGAAATAGGCGTCGTCAGTGGTGTAGCGCATGTCAGCAGCGCAGATCAGATCCACCCCGCCACCGACGCAGGCGCCGTGGATGGCCGCCAGCACCGGCTTGCGGCAACGCTCAAGCGCGGTCAGGCAGTCTTGCAGGTCAACGATGATACGGCGCAGCTTTTCGCGTGATCGCGCTTCGCAAGGGTCTTCGATACGGGCTTTGAGCCCCATCATCATCATCAGGTCGATGCCGGAGCAGAAGTGTTTGCCATTCCCGGCCAGAACCGCCACCCGGGCGGCGGGCTCGTCATCGATCCAATCGAAAGCCTGACGGATATCCGCCCACATGCGCTCATCCATGGCATTGGCTTTGTCCGGGCGGTTCAATTCAACCAGGGCGATGTGGTTTTCCAGCGTAATCTTGATGGTGTCGAGCTGCATTGTGGATTCTCCTGTCATGAGCGTTTCTTGGGCACCCACGCCCAGATCATTTCACATTGGATGGGGGACTCGCCGGACGCATCCGTGATGACGACGGGTACGCTGACTTCGCCTTTCTCCAGTGTGGTGATGGCGATGATCTGATCTTCGCGCAAGGCGGCAACGGCTTTCATGTCGCCTTGCGCACGTTTGAGGTAATCCACCTTCAAGGTTTTGATCAGAGGCAGCTTGTCGTCTGGTAAATGCATGCCCACTGCGAAGCCAGTGGCTGTTTCTGCCAATAAGGCCATGGCTGCGGCATGCACGCCTTTGATGTGATTCTGCACCCGGCGCCGGTTTTTGATCGACACCACGACCTGCGCCTGTGAAATATGCTCGAAGCGGAGCTTGGCGGTGCCCAGAAAAGGGACGACATTGCCCAGCAGAAAGCTTTGCAGGCTGGGCTTCATGCCACTTGGCAGCCCGTCCAGCTTGCCGACAAGCCGGGTCATTTGATTACTGGTTGCCATTTCGCTCTCCATGATGATGTGTTTTGTCGGTTGGTTGCCAAGCGGGGCTGTCTGGCAGTGGGCGTGCTTTGTCGCCAGTGGGCATGATCTAGGCGAGCTGCCCACCCGCACCTAGCCCAAGCCGGATCTGTTTGATGATGTCGTCGAGAATCGTCGAGTTCTCCATGACCCGTGCGACCTGCAGGCCACCTTGTAGCGCAGCCATGATGGTGGAGGCCCGATCACGTGGTATGCCTTTGAAGCGAAAATACCCCTTGTTCTGGCCTTCGATCAGGATCAACTCGGCCCAGGCCAGCAGCTCTTGCATGAATGCCTGGGTTTCCGCCTGCATTTCCGGCGGCAAGACCAGATATTCCGCCGAGAGTACGCCCGTTGGACAGATCCGCTGATTTTGATCGTAGTAACGAACCACCAGGTCGAAATACCACTCCAGCTTTTGCCAAGGGTCACCCGCCAGGGTTTCCTGCTGGGCGGTCCATCGTGCAAAACGGCGGCGATAGCGCTGGATCAGCGCCACGCCCAGATCCGTCTTGGATGGGAAGTGGTAATGGATGGCGGCATTCTTGACACCTAGCGTGGCCGAGATGTGCTGATAGCTGAAGGCAGAGAAGCTGCGGGTCAGCAATAGCTCTTCGGCCAGATCAAGAATGCGCTTTTTGGTATCGGTTTTGGCTGGCGCAGACATGCATTTGACTGTACTTACTGATCAGTAAGTTGTCAATTGCCCGGCTTGACGCATGGCGCTGCTGAATCGAAATGCAATATGGCGGATGCTGGCGTCGTCACCTGCCGTCAGAGAGGAAAGGCGAGTGTGATTCAAGACAGGCTTCGCGGGCGCACGCAGCTCAGGCCGCGTAACGTCACCACATCAAGATCGGCTGGCAGCGCCGCCCGCCATATCATGGTGGGCAATCGGCCAAGTTGACCTCGCTGCCTTTGATATCAGCAGAGATACCTGCCAAGCGGCTGCCAGTGGCTTCGTCGCCCTGTGGGATGATCAGGCTGGCGAAGCGCAGGGTTTCCCGTACGCCCACCCGCGCACTTTTCACGCCTTTTTCCTGTACCACATCCAAGCGTTGTTTGGCGGCTTCCAAAGTCGAATACACACCTAGCGAGATGGCGTTGCGCCAGCGCCCGGCATCATTCACGATGAAGAAATCCTGCTCGGAAAGGCCCAGGGCCTGCAATTCCTCGGTTTTTCTGTGTGCATCGGACAGCGAGGGTTGCGGGAGCATGTACACCCAGAACCGCTTCTTGCTTTCAATCCGTGGGTTGCCGATGGGTTTGCCGATCTGCAGGGTGTCCAGCAGCTGCTTGGCACGGGCGAGATCCGGTAGCGGGATCGATTCCCAGCGGAGGCACTGCTGGGTTGTATTCGTTGGCGTGCCAGCCTCGGCGACAGGCGCGCTCGTTGCCTCGGTGGCCGCTGCCTTGTCCTCAGTCGATGGTGTCGTTGGGGCCTTGTCGGCATCGGCAGGCTTGGGGGCTTCGGCCAGCAGTTTCGCACGTTCCGCATGCACCTCCCGCTGGTGCCAGTCTTGGGCAGGGGGCTCTGACAGGTGGGTGTAGCCGAACACCAGCAAGTTGGCAATCAGCAGTGCGATAAACAGCCATTTCATTCGAGTGCAATCCTTAACAGACCTTCCAATACCAGATTATCGACCAAGATGGCGGGTAATGAGAGGTGCGGTTGTAACAATGGCCCATCTCCGCCAGACAAGACACAGCAGGCCGGTGCCACGTCTGCCTGATCCATTTCGAGCTGCATGCGCAAGATGGCACCAAGCAAGGCTTGAAGTATGCCGCCATGAATGGCGTCTGCGGTGTTGGTGGGGAAGGGCTGGTAATGACCCTGGCGGCGTCCTAAATCCGCCGTGCCTTGTGCAAGAGCGTTTTGCATCAGCCGAAAACCGGGAACGATGATGCCGCCCAGGAACTGACCTGATGCTGTCAGCGCGTCGACAGTCATGGCGGTGCCCAGATTGACCACCAGGCAGTGTTGTCCAGCCAGCTTCCTGGCGGCCAGCAGCGCCGCCCAGCGATCCGCACCGAGCTGGCTGGGCGTGGCGTAGTGGTTTTGTACATCAAGCCGCTGGCTACTGGGTGTCAGCCACTCGATGGTGAGGCCATGGCGAGCCAGCATGGTTTCCAGTTGGGCTTTGACTGCTATACCTGCGACATTTGAGCCCACCACGCGTTGGATGGCTGGCAGCGCTGACCATGCCGTGTGTAGGCCATCCAGCGCGTCCAGATTGGCGTGGCCGCGGTCAAGCCAGTTCTGGCCATTGTGCAGCGCCCATTTCACGCGGGTATTGCCAGCGTCGATCAGCAAGTGGCAAGGGGTGTGGGGCATGGGTTGGGTGCTCATCGGCGCTGGCGCAGGCTCAGCTCGCCAGCGTGAATCCGCTCGATACCGGCGGCATCTTCGACAATCAAGGCGCCATCGGCATCCACTCCCCGCACCACGACCGTCCGGCGGACACCGGCTGGCGAGAGCAGCTCGACCTGCTGTTGGTGGAATAGATGGGCGGTCTGCCACGCCGCTTGCAGTGCGGCGAATCCGCGTTGTTCGAAGATCTGCATGACTTCATCCAGGGTGTGCAGAATGCCCGCCAGAATGTGATTGCGAGAGACAGGCGACGCCAAGGCGCTGGCCACATCTGTCACGGCTTGATCGATGTGGGCCTGCGTGTCGGCAGACAGCTTGCAGTTCAGCCCGATACCGATGACCGCACAGGATGGGCCCAGCGAGTCACCTTGTACCTCGATCAAGATGCCGGCCAGTTTGCGATCGTTCAGTAACACATCGTTTGGCCATTTCAAGCCCGCCTCGGTCACGCCCAGCTCGCGCAGTGCCTTGATCAGCGCCAAGCCGACCGCCAGGCTCAGGCCAGACAGGTGCGCAATGCCTTGCTGAAACCGCCACAATACTGAAAAGGCCAGACTGCCGCCCAGCTCACTGACCCAGGCCCGCCCCAGGCGGCCACGTCCTGCTGTCTGTTGTTCGGCAGCCAATACGGTGCGGTGCGGCGCTCCGACTGCTGCTTGCTGCATCAGCACGGTATTGGTGGAGCTGATCTGATCCTGCACATGGAGATGATAAGGCTGGGACAAGTCCGCCAGCCCACCTTGGATGGCGGTGGTATCCAGCCAATCGATCGGGTTGGGCAGCCGATAGCCACGCCCTCTGACCGAATACAGGGTGATACCGGCAGCTTCGACGCCTTGCAGCGCCTGCCAGATGCTGGCACGCGATAGATCGAGCTGGCGGGCAAGGGCTTCTCCTGAATGGAACTGACCATCAGACAGTAGGCGGAGGACGTTGAAGCTGTGGGCGTTCAAGGCGGATGTCGTGTTTATTTGATCTGGTGGCGAATGGTAGCACAGCCATGACGCAGTGCGACTGCCGATGCCGTGTGGGCATGCGCCGCTTATCCACGTCAGGCTTGGGTTCAAGGCCGGTTGCACTGCTGGCCCCACCCGCTTGGTCCGCAGGGTTTCCTGGCCCGTGCTAAAACTGTCTCAACAGCGGTCAGGCATCCTCGCGGCCCAGCCAGCCGCTCTGGTAACAGTATGGCTGCAGTGGTGCCCTACAGTGTGAAACGCCCGACGATGGCATTGAGGCTGCTCGCCAGTTGCTCCAGCTGCGTAACGGCCCGGCCCATTTCCTCGGTTGCATCACGGTTGGTTTGCGACATGCTGCTGATTTTCTCGATATTGCGGGCAATGTCGGTACTGGCAGCGGCCTGCTCGCGGGTGGCATTGGCGATGATCCCAACATGGCCGACCAGCTCATCGGTGCGGGCTTTGACCGCACCCATCGCGTCCGCCGCCTGATTGGCCAGTTGCACGCCTTCTTCGATCTGGCGCTGGGTGGATTCCATGTCCCCATTGGCTTGGGTGATATCGTGCTGGATGGCTTGGACGATACGACCGATTTCAATGGTGGCTTCTCCCGTCCGGGCGGCGAGTTTTCTGACCTCGTCCGCCACTACGGCGAAGCCCCGTCCATGCTCCCCGGCACGGGCTGCTTCGATGGCGGCATTCAAGGCCAGTAGATTGGTCTGGTCTGCGATATCTTTGATGACACTGACGATGGTATTGACCTGTTGTGACTGGGTAGCCAAGTTGCCCATGGTATCCGCCAGCTTGAATACACTGCCACTGGCGCGGCTGATTTCGCCTGCGACCTGGCTGGCCAGCTGCTGACCATTATGCGTCTGCTCGCCGGTGGTACGGGCGGTCTGCTCGAATTCACGAGCCGAGTCCGCAATGTGTTGAATGCTGACGGTGACTTGCTCGACACTGGCAGCGGTGGAGGTCGAGGCCTCTGCCTGGTGGTCGGTGGCATGCTCGATCTTTTGCGCAGAGCCGCCAAGCTCTGACGCGGCATGGCCGACGGCTTGGCTCTGTACGCTGACATCGGTGAACATATCACGCAGGCTGGCCATGAATCGATTGAATGCTTCAGCGGTCTGGCCGATCTCATCCTGTGAATGGATCGGGAGGCGCCGGGTCAGGTCGCCTTGGCCTGAGGACAAGGTTCGCATGGTGTCTGCCAGCCGACGTAGCGGCTGGAGCAGGGTCGCCAGAACCAGCGACAGCACCCCCAAGATGATGGTTACGACAATGATGCCCGTCAGGATCGCATCGTTTCGGGCTTTCTTGGCGCTTTCCACAATGGCGGCATGAGGGACAGACACCCCGAGCGACCAGAATTGTCCTGTATTACCCAATGGGATGGGCAAGTAAATGTGTTCCCAGCCATCCCGCTCGAATTGGATGGTCTGCCCAGACTGAACCTTTTGCAGAAACCCATCGGGGAAGGCGTCGGCCTGTATGGTTTTGGCCAGATTCGCCGGGTCATTGCTCACCACATACACCCCGCCGTGGGAAAGTAACGTGACATAGCCGGTGTCAAATGGTTTGAAACCACCGATTTGTTGCTGCAGGCTGCTCAGCGGCAGATCGAGTGCCGCCACCCCGACAAACTTGCCCGCCTTGTCTTTGATGGCAATGGTGATGGAGGACATGACCATCTTTGTGTCCTGTACTTCATAGGGAAAGGGCTCGATGATGGTATCGCGCTGCCGTTGCTTCGGTAGCGAATAAAAGTCACCCCAGCCGGATGCCTCGTAAGGTGGACGATACTCCGTCAGTTTGTCCCGATACGCCTCGAATTGCTTGGCTTGGTCAATAGGTATGATCGAGTCAACCATGATCTTACTGCCCACGCGGCTGATGAAGGGGGTGAAGCGGCCAGTCGGATCATGTCTTGGCCAGTCCAAGCGGAATTCATCATCCTTGCCGTCATAGGCATTGGGCTCCCATAGCATCCAGAGGCCGGAGGCCTGTGGAGCAGCGGTCAACAGATTCGTCATCAGCTGATAGACCATTTCACGGCTTGGGCGGTTTGCCATTTCCAGCCCTTGTAGCATGCTGGCCAAGTACTCAGGAAGCTGCCTGGCATTGGCCAACTCGGCGGAAACCTTCTGGGCATAGTTTTCAGCATCCTGCTTGGCAAGATGCATGCCTTGGGAGACTGCATCCCGATACGCATTGACACTATTGATGGAGATGACGATTCCAAAGCCGATGATGACTTGGATAGCTGAGACGATCAGCACTTTGGTGCGTAAGGTCATAGTTTTGAACAACGCCATGGCTCTGTAGGCGCTGGCTGCCTTGTTGACATGCCAAGCGCTTGCCTCCCTCGATGTTGATATGGGCATTGGTATAGTTATAGGCAAGGGATGCTTTCACCAACAAGTTTCCAAGCCCATTTCCAACACCAACTGATTCCGTTCCGGGCCACTTGGGCGGTTCACTGTCCAATATGGGTATCAATCGGTGGTGAGAATGTGAAAATTGCGTTGTTTGAGCGTGGTTTCCTGACGAATCTGGGCTTTTTGGGCTAGCAGGCGGTGATATCTGCTCGGTTGCAGGTATTGATCACCCGCAAAGCCATCAATGCCCCAAGCCCAGCAAGCCAGGGGTGAGCCACGCCGGCAGCTGCCTGCCAGCGCTTGCCAGCACGGCATCCCCCACCGTGGCACCGGCTAGTCGATGTGTTTCCAAAAATGTATGCCGGTGTTTGGCTTGAAATTATTTCTTCATCAATGCATATATTTGCAAATTTGAATTGCAAATGCTTGATCATAAACGATGAATTTTTACATCCGATATTGATTTTTTTTGATTTGGACAGGGTTGAGGGCTATATCGGAATCAGATGCGTCGTGAGCAGGAGGGTTTGTGTTCCACAAAATCAGCCTTCGTGTCATTGCATCCGGCTTCACCTGCTCTCTCGTGCTGTTGATTGTGGTCATGGTGGCGACGATCAATCAGTTCGTCACTTTCAATGCCCATATGCAATGGGTGTCGCATACCAAGAACGTACTCCGTGCCATGGATGATGTGGAGAACGCACTGCGCGATGCTGTGCTGGCTGGGCGAGAGTATCTGATGACCGGTTCCATCGATGCCCGGCAAAGCTTTGAATCCGCCATGGCCGCCCAGCAAGTGCATCTCGGGCGCGTCCGTCATCTGCTGTCGGACAATGCGACGCAGCTGCAAGGGTTGGAGGCATTCCAGGCTGATCTGGCGCGGCGTGCGCAGATCTGGCGACAGCTGGTGCAGTCGCATGACCATCAAGCGGGAGACCCGACGGCTGGCATGCGCCACATGACTTTGATGGAGTTGAATACGCGCCTGGCCAAGCTCAAATATCTCGAATATGACCAGCTTGATCTACGCATCCGCCATTCCATCCTGCGGGCGGCCAACACCGAGTACCTGGTTGTCATGGGGGGCTTGATCGGCGGCACGGTGATCCTCATTGCGTTTGTGATCCTGTGGGGGCAGATTGTCCAACGGATCGAGGCAGAGTCGGCATTGCAACATGCCAATGAAGCGCTGGAAAACCATGTCAGGCAACGGACAGACGAACTTGCCTTTGCCAATCAGCTGTTACGGCAGGAAATCGACGAGCATCTCGCCACGCAGCGCCAGATCGAGGAGCTGAATACCTCGTTGGAAGCCAGAGTCGCAGAGCGTACTCATCAGTTGGCCGCCGCCAATAAGGAGCTGGAGAGCTTCAGCTATTCTGTGTCGCATGATCTGAGAGCGCCGCTCCGAGCGGTTGCCGGTTATTCACAGATGCTATTGGATCATATGAAAGACCGGATGGATGACGAAGACCGTCGTCTGATTGGGGTGATTGTGAGCAGCGGTCAGCGCATGGGCAATCTGATCGACGATTTGCTGACTTTCTCCAGACTGGGGCGAACCACACTCAGTAAGAACTGGGTGGATATGTCGCTGTTGGTCAACGATGTGGTCACTGAGTTGTTGCAAAGCCATGAGGGCGCCTTGCCTGAGATACAGATCGAGCCATTGCCGGAAGCGGCGGGTGATCGGGCGCTACTGAAGCAGGTGTGGGCCAATCTGTTGTCCAACGCCATCAAGTTCTCATCGCAGCAACGGCAGGCTCAGATTGTGGTCAAGAGCCGGGAGACGGGTGACGAGATGGTCTATGAGGTCATCGACAATGGCGCAGGGTTTGATATGCGGTATGTCGATAAATTGTTCGGCGTCTTTCAACGCCTGCATCAACAACACGAATTCCCTGGCACGGGTGTTGGCCTGGCCATTGTCCAGCGGGTGATCATCCGCCATGGTGGCAGGGTCTTGGCGCAAGGCGAGACTGGCAAAGGCGCATGTTTCGGCTTCACCCTGCCCAAGGAGCACATTGATGAGCAACTTCACGCAGGTTGAGATTCTGCTGGTCGAAGACAACCCGACCGATGCCGAGCTGACCTTGCACGCGTTGCAGAAAAGCAATCTGGCCAATCGGGTCTTGTGGCTGAGGGATGGCGCGGAGGCGCTGGAGCATTTCTTCGGCGCTGGCCATGTCACTTTGCCGAAACTGGTGTTGCTGGATTTGAAGCTGCCTAAAGTCGATGGGGTGGAGATCTTGCGCAGGCTGAAAAGCGATATCCATACCCAGGCCATCCCTGTGGTGGTATTGACCTCGTCGGCGGAAGAGCGCGATGTGGTGGACTCCTACCGGCTGGGGGTCAATAGCTACATCGTCAAGCCTGTTGATTTCGAAATATTTGTTGAAACGGTCTCTCGCGTTGGCTTCTATTGGATGCTCGTCAATCGGGAGCCAAGGTTCGTTTGAGCTGGCTTGATGGCTGACATGGGCCATGAATTTGTATCAACAGAATCAGGGTTGAATAGGGGAGCGTGATGTCGCCATTGAAAGCATTGCTGGTGGAAGATGCCGTGACCGATGCCGAGCTGATTCTGTACGAGTTGCGTAAGGGTGGCATTGAATTCGATGCCCGGCGGGTGGATAGCGAGCAAAGCTTGTTGTATCAACTGCAGGCGTTCAAGCCGGATCTGGTCATCTCTGACTTTTCCCTACCGCATCTGGACGGTGGGCGGGCGCTTGACATGGTGCGTGGCGTGTCGATCGATATCCCTTTTGTGTTTGTCTCGGGCACCATCGGTGAAGAGCGTGCCTTTGATCTGATGCGCCGTGGGGCAACCGACTATGTCAACAAAACCAATCTGGATCGCCTGACGCCCATCGTCAATCGGGCCTTGCAGGAAACCGCTGAACGTAAAGTGCGCAAGCTGGTCGAGGAAAAGCTGGCCGCCAGCGAGCGGCATTTCCGCCTGCTGGTGGATGGTGTATATGACTATGCGCTGGTGCTGTTGGATGCAGAAGGCAAGATCATCAGCTGGAATGAGGGCGCCAGCAGGTTGTATGGATATCACCAGGCGCAGGTGATCGGGCAGCATCTGTCATTGTTGTACGAGGCAAAACACGTAGATCGGGCGATCCGCCAGCTGGGGGCTGCGGTGGACATGGGGCGGTTTGAAGACGAATGTCTGCAACGGCGACAGAGTGGCCAGCTGTTCTGGGCAGATGCCGTCACCACGCGGTTGGATGGGGATGGCGAGCAGCCCTCATATTTTGCCCACATCGTGCGTGATCTGACCGAGCGTCGCGAGCAAGAGCAAAAGATCGCCCGCCTCAATCGACTGTACGCTGTATTGTCCAGCATCAATTCAGTGATTGTCCGCTGCCGTGATCGGCAGACCTTGTTGAGTGAGGTCTGTCATATTGCGGTCAGTCAGGGCAATTTTGCCCTGGCTTGGGTGGGCTTGTGCGAGGATGGTGTGATCGAGCCCGTGGCATGGTTGGGTTGTGCAGAGCAGGTCTTACGGGATGTGTGTTATCACCTTGATGACCACTGTGCAGCGTGGCAGGCCATCTTGCAACTCAAGCCGATCCTGAATAACGAGCAGCATCAGGAGGACGGGCAGGCCACCTTGCCCGCCAACATCATGGCCGAGCAGGGTCTGCAATCCAGCATTGCTTTGCCATTGGTGGTGGATGGCGAAGGTATCGGCGTGCTGGAGCTGTATTCGAACGAGCCAGCCTTCTTCAATCAGGATGAAATGCGGCTGCTGTTGGATCTGGCCGGGGACATCTGGTTTGCACTGGAGTACATCTCACGCGAGGAGAAGCTGGACTATCTGGCCTTCTATGACGCCTTGACCGGCCTGCCCAACCGGCGTCTATGTGGTGACCGCGTGCATCAATTGTTGAGTGGCCGGGTCGATCATCACTCGTTGGCCATGATTCTGTTGGACATCGAGCGCTTTCATTTCATCAACGATACCTTTGGCCGCCATCAGGGGGATCAGCTGTTGAAGGCAGTCAGCTACCGGTTGGCCTCCGTCACCGATGAGCCGGACTTTATCTCCCGGGTCGGTACGGACTGTTTTGGCGTGGTGCTCAGCGCGGTCAATAGCGAAGCGGATGTCGCCCGCTTTTTGAAAGAGCGCATGTTTCCGTTGTTCACCAAGCCATTCACACTGGATGATCAGGAGTTGTTGATATCAGCCAAGGCGGGTGTAGCCATGGCACCTGGCGACGGGCGGGATGCGGACACCTTGTTCTCAAGTGCGGAAGCCGCGCTGAAAAAGGTCAAGGCCACTGCCGAGCCATACCTGTTCTACCTGCCGAAAATGCAGGAACGCATAGCCGAACGGCTGGCCATCGAAAGCGGCCTACGGCGAGCGCTAGACGAAGACCAATTCGTGTTGTACTACCAGCCGAAGCTGGATTTCAGCACCTTGCAGATCGTCGGTCTGGAGGCGTTGATCCGTTGGCAGCATCCAGAGCAGGGCATGATACCGCCCTCTCGGTTCATCCCGATCCTTGAGGAAACCGGGCTGATCCTGAAAGTGGGGGAGTGGGTACTGCGCAGAGCCCTGGATGATGCCGAGTACCTGTCCCATCAAGATATCAAGGTGCCGCGCATCGCGGTCAATGTGTCTTCGCTGCAACTCAAACAGGACAACTTCGTCCAGGTCATCACCCGCCTGGTGCAAGCGCGCCATGCATCGGTGGTGCTGGATCTGGAGATCACGGAAAGCCTGTTGATGGAAGACGTGGACATCAACATCAATAAGCTGGAGGCGCTACGCCATCTGGGGGTCAAGATCATGATCGATGACTTCGGAACAGGCTATTCGTCACTGAGCTATATCGCCCGGCTGCCGATCGACGCCTTGAAGATTGACCGTTCTTTTGTGGAAAACATGACAGAAAGCCCCAATAGCCTGAGTATCGTCACCTCGGTGATTTCGCTGGCCCACTCGCTGAATTTCAAAGTGATTGCAGAAGGGGTCGAGACTGAGGAGCAGGCTAAATTTCTCCGCCTGCTGCGCTGTGATCAGGTACAAGGCTTCCTCTATGGCCGCCCGGAGCCGTTGCACACCATTGCAGATCGCCTGATTGGCAACGCGCTGCAAGGCTAGTTGCCGCTTGAAAACAGATTCTGGCTGGGCCATGACACCACATAGTCGGTGACAGGATGATTGGAACCACCGCTCGCTGGGCCCTATACTGCAGCGTGTGTATTGGCGCCTCAGCGCCGTAGAGAATGAGCCCAGCATGCCCAGCATTACCTTCAGTAGCAGCACTATGCCGAATGAGGTGACACTCGAATATGTACCAGATGGCAGCACCACGGTATTGGATCTGGCCCGCTTGGAATCGTTGCCGATCTACTGGCATTGCGGGCTGGGTACGTGCGGTACCTGCGCAGCGCGCGTGACCGTGCTGTCTGGGGTGGAGCGTGGCATGGGGAATAAAGAACGTAATGTATTGATCCGTTTTGATAAGCCCGCTGAGGTCAGACCTGGTGACGCCAATTGGCGCTTGCTTTGTGGCTATCTGCTGACTGGCGAAACCTTGAGGGTCGAGTGGTAGGGAATGCTCACGGAATCCTTGCATGTGCGTTGTCGCAACTAAACAGCTGCGCTATAGTCCGCCAATCGGATCTGGCTGTCTGTTTGTTTGTCAATCCAGATGGTTTCCGCATCAATAAACCAACCTATTCGGGGAGAGTGCTGTTATGAATAAATTGTCCAGCAAGTTGCTGGCCGCGCTGATCGCTGGCGCGCTGGTGTTGAGCGCATGTGGCAAGAAAGAAGAGCAACCTGCAACACCACCCGCAGCCCAGCAGTCTGACGCCAAGCCAGCCGAGCCAGCCAAACCTGCTGTCAAAGAGCTGGTGGTCGGCACGGATGCAGCCTATGCGCCGTTCGAAAGCGAAAACGAGAACAAGGAAATTGTCGGCTTTGACATTGACGTGGTGAAAGCCATCGCTGAGAAAGCCGGCGTGCAGGTGAAGTTTGTCAACACGCCATGGGAAGGGATCTTCAAGACACTTGACCAAGGCGACCGTGATCTGCTGGTTTCCGCCATCACCATCACTGATGAACGCAAACAAAGCATGGATTTCTCTGAGCCTTACTTCGAGGCCAAGCAACTGATCGCCGTGTCCTCGAACAGCAAGGTGCAGAAGCTCGAAGACCTCAAGAAACTGAAGGTGGGTGTGCAGACCGGCACCACAGGTGATGAAGTCGTACAGAAGCTGCAAGGCAAGACCAGCCCTAACATCAAGCGTTTCGAATCTACCCCGCTTGCACTCAAAGAGCTGGAAGCAGGCGGCGTTGATGCCGTGGTTGCGGACAACGGTGTGGTGATCAACTATGTGAAAAACAACTCCGACAAGGGTTTCCGCATGGTTGAGGATGCGACTTTTGCCAAGGAGTTCTATGGCCTGGCTGTGAAGAAAGGCAATGCCGAGCTGGTTGCCAAGTTGAATGAAGGGCTGAAGAAGATCAAGGAAGACGGCACCTACGACAAAATCTATGCCCAGTATTTTGCCGAGACGAAAGCCGCTGCCCCGGCTGAGGCCGCCAAGCAATAAAGCGATTGCTGCCAAGACAAGCGCAACCTGCGGGTTGCGCTTTTTTTTGCACCGCTTTGTCACGAATCGTGAGCGCTGTCCGTCTTGTTCTTGTCTGGCTGGCGAAGCCATATGACCACGGTGATGTTGCATAGAGGCAATACCTGGGTGGCCCGCCATGCTGTTTACACACACATTCATAAGGAACGACATCATGCAAGCTCGGATCGACTTTGTTCAACATGCACCGAATGCCTACCAAGGACTGGCGCAGGCAAAAAAAGCACTGGCTGAGTCCACTTTGGGCAAAGCCTTGGTGGATCTGGTGTACTTGAGGGTGTCGCAGATCAATGGGTGTGCATACTGCGTCGATCGCCACGCGCGTGATCTGTTGGCTGCGGGTGAGCCACTCCATCGGGTCAACAGTCTGGTGACCTGGCGCGAGGTGGCCTTCTACAGCGACCGTGAGCGAGCAGCCTTGGCATGGGCGGAGTACCTGACGCGGTTGCCGATATCGCATTCAGGTCAGGACCCGTTTGAATCATTGCACGTATATTTCAACGAGGCCGAGCAAGCGGAATTGCTGATGGCGGTGGCGCTGATGAACGCCTTGAACCGGCTGGGGGTTGGGGCAAAGATGGTGGTGGCCGCGTCTTGAGATTCGATTGACATGATTTCATCGCCCACTGGGTGGGCGATGATGGGATGGCCAGGGTGTCAGTTGATACCCAGGCGCTCCATTCGGTAACGCATGCTACGGAAAGTGATACCGAGCATCTTGGCGGCAGCCGTCCGGTTGAAGCGGGTCTTTTCCAGCGCTTCCAGAATGGCTTCCCGCTCGACTCGATCAAGGTAATCTTGCAGTGGATATTTGTCGCCACTGCCTACCGCAAATGCTTCGTCTTCTCCCGATGCGCTTTCCGGCGTCAGTTGCAGGTCATCTTCCTCGATCACATGGCCATTGGACAAGGCCAGGGCGCGTTCCAGAATGTTTTCCAATTCACGGACGTTGCCGGGGAAGTTGTACTGCATCAAGGCGGTCTGGGCAGGCTCGCTCAATTGCGGAACAGACATGCCCAATTGCTCCGAAACCCGTTCCAGCACTGAGCGCGCGATTACTGGCACGTCATCACGCATCTCTCGCAATGGGGGCATGCGCAACTCGATCACATTCAGGCGGTAATACAAGTCCTGGCGGAATTTGCCGTCATCCACCCGTTGCGACAGGCTTTGGTGGGTCGCGCTGATGATCCGGACATCAATGGCTTCCTCCGCCGGGCTGCCCAGTTTCCGGACTTTTTTCTCTTGGATGACTCGCAGCAGCTTGACCTGCATCATCAGCGGCAGGTCGGCCACCTCGTCCAGAAACAAGGTGCCACCGTGTGCCGCCTGGAAGAATCCTTCCCGCTCTTGATCCGCCCCGGTGAATGCGCCTTTTTTATAACCAAAAAACTCGCTTTCCATCAGGTTTTCCGGAATCGCGCCACAATTCACCGCAATGAAAGGCTTTGGCGCACGCTGGCTTTTCTCATGGATCATCCGCGCCGCCCGCTCCTTACCAGAGCCCGATTCGCCACTGATGTAGACAGGGGCGTTGGACCGGGCGAGCTTGTCGATCAATTCCCGAACAGCCTGCAGGGCGGGCGAGCTGCCGAGAAAGCGGCTGGAGGCATCGCCGCTACGGCCACTGGATTGAGGGGCAGCTTGGTCGAGATTGAGTGCGGATTTGATCAGGGTGCGCAGTTGATCCAGGGCGATAGGTTTGGACAGGTAGTCGAATGCCCCTGCCTTGAGCGCCTGGATGGCATTTTCGGTCGAGCCATAGGCTGTGATCACCGCGACTGGAATATCCAGTCCTTGGCTTTGAATATGCTTGACCACCTGCAGGCCCTCGCCATCAGGTAGGCGCATATCAGTCAGGCACAGGTCAAATTGACCTTTGTTGAGCTGGGACAGGGCCTCTTTGACGCTACCCACTGGCGTCACCTCCAGGCCCATCCGTAATAACGTCAATTCCAGCAGCTCACGGATATCGGGCTCATCATCGATGACCAATACATGACGGGCGGTGCCCGCGTCGCGTTTACTCATTGCCATATCCTGCAAGTCAGACGAAATGTTGCGCCGCTTTTCTTCGCAACATAATCCAGCGAGGCATGGTTGGCAGCTGCTACTTCACGTGCGATGTAGAGGCCCAGACCACTGCCATGGCTGTCGTCGGTGGTAAAAAAAGGTTCAAACAATTTGGCCCGGTGCTCGGGTGGCACGCCCGGGCCGTCATCTGTCACATCGATCCAGCCTTGATTGCCATCGTGGCGTGCAAGGATGCGGATGCTGCCTTGTGCTTGTTTGCAGTACCTCCAGGCATTGCGGGTGAGATTCCATAAGATCTGGTGCAAGTGATTGCGGTCAAACCCCACAACCAGTGTCTCCTCGATTTGTATGTCGATGCAGTTGGCAGGGATGCGTTCAGCCTGTGACAGCTCCTCGATAAAGCTGTCAAGAAATCCAGCCAACCTGATCTGCTCCGGCTGGGCGCGGTCACGACGATTCAGTTGTAGGATGTCCTGCACCATGCCATCCAGGCGGCGGGTATTGTCTCGGATGATCCGTGTCAATTTGACGGTGAGCGGATCACTTTTATCTTCAGACAGCAATTCGGCGGCATGGCCAATCGAAGACAGTGGGTTACGAATTTCATGTGCAATATTCGCGGTCAGGCGGCCTAGCGCCGCCAGCTTCATCTGCTGTGCCAGGGCCTGTTGCCGATGTACGTCTTCGATGAAGATCACAGCCCCGGCAGCCCGATTGGCTGCAATGGGCACGAATCGAGGGTGGATCTGCTTGCCTGAATTGGTTTTCAGCACCAGATCACCTTGGGTATGGCCCTCCAGCCAGCCTTTGGCAGCCAGCTCCAGCTCCGGCAGATAGTCGCTCAGCGTCAGCCGCTCACGAAAAGGCGGGGGGCCAAGCAGCCGATCTGCTTGCTGATTGCGGCTTCGGATCACGCCTTTTTCATCGATGACAATGACCCCGTCAGGCATGTCCTGAATGATCAGCTGGTTGATCTGCGCCAGATTGGCCAGGTCGATCCCGCGTTGTAGCGCGACCTTCTCGCTTTCCGTGGCATGCTGCGCCAGACGATACCCCAGCCATGCCGTTGCGAAGTAGCCGATGCTGAGCAAGACGGGCTGGCCAAAGTCGGTGGCGTTGTTCTCCTGCAACAGCATGCGTAAGGTCTGCTCGGCCAGCACGCCGATGGAGGCAATGGCCGCATGGAACAGCGTCATGCGACCTCGGCTGATGAGCCCCGCCGCAGCCAGATAGGGCATCAGCAACAAACCCAGCCCGCTGCGGATGCCGCCATTCAAATACATCAATGTCACCATGATGATGATGTCTACCGACACCTGTACCGACAGCTGGACGTTGAACATCGGCCAGCGTGCGCGGATGGTACCAAATGCAACCAGGCTGAACAGCCAATAGGCTGACACGATGGTAATCAACGACCCTGGTTGTAGATCGAGATCTGTATCGCCCTTCATTTGAAAGGATAGTGCGGCGATCATCAAAATGCTTGCCACGACCATGCGATACACGTTGAATAACAACAACGAGCGCCAGAATGTCGCGGGGTAATTCAGATTGGCTGAGCGGGTGTAGGAATAGGGCAGTAATGGCATGAGCAGATCCGTCCGATGTCATATTTTAGTGTGAAACCAATCTTGTTTGCTGACTACCAAGAAGTCACGTGCTGCCGCTGGTCATCTGGATGGCTTCAGCCATGGCATTCGGCAGCCCTGGCGGACATGAGCAGGGGTATTGGTTTGACCATCCTGTGGCGAGGCTTCCCGCACAGATTCAATCATGTAACAATCGACTTGGAGTCAGTGGAAATCGCATGGCAACAGAGCCTAGCCTTGCATGCCTTCAATTGTTGGAGTGGTGATGGAAATCAAAGACTATATGCAGCAGATCGGGCGATCTGCACGTACCGCCGCACGCGCATTGGCCAAGGCGGATACTCATCTGAAAAACCAGGCCTTGCTGGCCATTGCCGACGCCATCGAGCGGGAGCGCGACGTGCTGCTGGCCGCCAACGAGCGGGACGTGGCCCGTGCCCGTGAAAACGGCCTGGATGCCGCGTTGCTGGATCGTTTGACCCTCACGGCCAAAACCGTTGCCAGCATGGCTGAGGGGTTGCGCCAGGTTGCCAATTTGCCAGATCCGGTGGGGGAGATCAGCGAGATGAATTACCGCCCCAGCGGCATTCAACTGGGTAAGATGCGTGTACCACTGGGTGTCATCGGGATCATCTATGAAGCCCGCCCCAATGTCACGGCGGACGCAGCTGCATTGTGCCTGAAAGCAGGCAATGCGGCCATTCTGCGGGGGGGCTCTGAGGCCATTGAGTCGAATCGGGCCATTGCTGCCTGCGTGCGTGAAGGGCTGATGCAGGCGGGTTTGCCGGAAGCAGCGGTACAAGTTGTCGAAACCACGGATCGTGCCGCCGTGGGCGAGCTGATCACCATGCGCGATTATGTCGATGTGATCGTGCCACGGGGTGGCAAGGGGTTGATCGAGCGCATTTCCAATGAAGCGCGGGTGCCGGTGATCAAGCATCTGGATGGCATCTGCCATGTCTATATCGACGACAAGGCTGATATCGAGAAGGCCATCAGAATTGCGGACAACGCCAAGACCCATCGCTATGGCACCTGCAACACGATGGAGACATTACTGGTGGCAGCGGGTATCGCTTCGCAGGTACTGCCTGAGCTGGGCCGTATCTACACCGACAAAGGAGTGGAGCTACGCTGTTGCGCTGCAACCCGGAACCTGATGCAGCAAGCGGGCTTTGGTTGGTTGAAAGAGGCGACCGAAGAGGATTGGCGCACCGAATACCTTGCGCCGGTGTTGTCGATCCGCATTGTCAGCGGCCTGGACGCCGCCATTGACCACATCAACAGCTATGGCTCGCAGCACACCGATGCTATCGTCACAGAAGACTACTCCCGAGCCCGCCAATTCCTGCGCGAGGTGGATTCAGCCTCGGTCATGGTGAATGCATCGACGCGCTTTGCCGATGGCTTTGAATACGGCTTGGGTGCGGAAATCGGCATCTCGACTGACAAGATCCACGCTCGGGGGCCGGTTGGCCTGCATGGTCTGACCAGTCAGAAATGGATCGTGCTGGGGGATGGCCAGGTACGGACATAAACCGTCCTGCATTCCGCCCAGGTAAACAGCCCGACAGTATGTCGGGCTGTTTTGTTTGTGGGGATGCCCAATACTGTAGATGCCACTCATCGGTTTGGTTTGGTATGTTTACCAATATTTGGTATTTTTACCAAACATTCAGTCGGAGAGCGTCGTTATGAGTGTCAAGACACGTCTGCTGGAAGCCGGGGTCACATTATTGAAGACGCGAGGCTTTGCTGCGCTGACTCAGCCGCAGGTTGCAGCACAGGCCGGGGTCAAGCAAAGCCACCTGACCTATTACTTCCCAACCCGGACCGACCTGCTCATTGCCATTGCCGAATACACAGTGGACAGTTTGTTGGTGCAAGCTGCCGCACAGCTCACCCAGGCCCCGAATGGCAAGACACTGCAGGAACTGATCTTGCATGTGATGCTGGAAGGCGTGCCACCACGTGTCATTGTCGGCTTGATCGCCGCAGCAGATAGCGACCCAGCCATCCGCCTGTCGCTGGATCGTCTGATCTGCCACGCCCGCCAGGCCATGCCAATGCTGCTGCAGGTGGCTGGGCTAAGGGCTGGTACAGAGGATGTGTTGTTGTTCCATGCCACGATGGTCGGCCTGGCCATCATGCATCAGGCCAGGTTGAATGATGAATCGGCGGCGGACTTGCGAAGCGGCCTGGAGAGGCTGATCCAGTGCCTTACCCCATCCGTGTGAGGAGCCTTGTCATGCGACTTTCCACTTGTTGCCGTCTCCTGCCGATCCTAGTGCTGGCTGCTTGTGATGCACCTGCCGATGTTCCCTGGCAGGGTTATATCGAAGGCGAGTATGTCTATGTTGCCGCACCCGTGGCGGGCTACCTACAGCAGCTGGGCGCACCTCGCGGCAGCCGTGTCGGGATGGGACAGCCAGTGTTCCAATTGGAAGCAGACCTGGAAAAAGCCGCCGTGACAGAGGCCCAGGCCCGTGAGCAAGCGGCAGCGGGGCGTCTGGACAATCTGAAATCACCTCGTCGCGAGCAGGAGATCGCTGGTTTGCAGGCACAGCTGCAAGCGGCATCGGTGGCGCTGAAGCTGTCGGAAACCCGCTTGAAACAGCAACAGCAGCTGGCAGACGGCGGGTTCATATCTTCTACCGCATTGGATGAGGCACGGACAGCGCGTGATCGTGATCTGGCGCAGGTCACCAATATGCGCGCACAACTGGCGGCCTATCGGCTGGCGATTGGGCGGTCGGACGAAGTGCGCGCAGCCGAGGCCGAAACGGCTGCGGCCAACGCGGTGACCACCCAGCGGCAATGGCAGATGGGCAGGAAAACCGCACTGGCCCCCGCAACTGGTGAGATCACCGAAACCTATTTCCAGGTTGGTGAGTGGGTGCCAGCTGGTCAGCCGGTTGTGAGTCTGTTGCCCGACGACAGGCGTAAGATCCGCTTTTACGTGCCCGAGCCGCAATTGGCGACGGTTCAGCCTGGTATGTCGATCCGGGTGCGCTGTGATGGCTGCAAAGAGCCGATCCAAGCCGTGGTGCGTTTCATCGCAGCCCAGCCGGAGTTCACCCCGCCGGTGATCTATAGTCGTGACAGCCGCGCCAAATTGGTGTTCCGAGTAGAGGCCGAGCCCCGCCCCTCCGGCCAGGCAAAGTTGCTTCGCCCAGGCTTGCCGGTTGAGATCGAGCGGGCGAGAGGCTGACATGACTCTGGCCATTGATGTCAGCGGTCTGAACAAACGCTTTGGCGATAAACATGTCGTTCGCGATTTGTCGTTACAGGTACGGCAAGGTGAGATCTTTGGCTTTCTCGGCCCCAATGGAAGCGGTAAGACCACCTCGATCCGCATGCTGTGTGGGTTGTTGACGCCCGACAGCGGCCAGGGGATCTGCCTGGGCTATGACGTGATCCGGCAAAGTGCCGACATCAAACGTCAGGTAGGTTATATGACCCAGAAATTCTCGCTGTGGGATGACCTGACCATTGCCGAAAATCTGGAATTCGTTGCCCGCATGTTCGGAATGCCCAACCGCCAACAGGCAGTTGACGCAGCATTGGTCGAGTTGGGGCTCGCTGGTCGGCGCAGCCAGCTGGCGGGCACGCTCTCTGGCGGCTGGAAGCAGCGGCTGTCGCTGGCCGCATGCCTATTGCACCGGCCACGACTGTTGCTGCTGGATGAGCCGACCGCCGGTGTCGACCCCAAAGCCCGTCGTGATTTCTGGGAGGAGATCCATCGACTGTCCGCAGCGGGTATCACCATTCTGGTATCGACCCACTACATGGATGAAGCCGAGCGCTGCCATCGGCTGGCTTATCTAGCATATGGCAGCCTGCTGGCGGCAGGCACGGCTGAGGAGGTGATCGCCGCCCAGCGGCTGCATACCTGGGTGGTGAATGGTGTGCATGATCCAGCGGTATCGTCTGCTTTACTTGCCTTGCCTGGTGTTGAGCAAGTGGCGACATTTGGTCTGACATTGCATGTCAGCGGGCAGGATGCTCGTCTACTGTCGGCGCAATTGGCGCAGTTCTGCCAGGCCCATGGCTTGAATCTGCAAGCGGCGCCCCCCTCACTGGAAGACGCATTCATCCATTTGATGCGAGATGCACGCGACCCATTTCAAGGATGAGCAACATGTTCAATCTGCGACGTATGGCTTGGCACCGTTGGCTGGGGATCGTGATCAAGGAATTCATCCAGATCCGGCGGGATCGACTGACCTTCGGCATGATCGTCGGCATTCCTTTGGTGCAGGTGGCGCTGTTTGGTTTTGCGATCAACAACGACCCCAGGCACCTACCCACCGTGGTCGTGATGGCCGAGCCCAGCCCTTTCTCCAGGGCGTACCTGGCAGCCATGCAAAACAGCAACTATTTCCATATTACTCACACTGTTGCAACCGAGCATGAAGCAGAGCAGGCATTGCGAAGAGGAGATGCACAATTTGTCATCACCTTCCCAGTGGGTTTTCAGCGCGCGCTGCTGCGTGGAGAGCGCCCAAGCATTCTGATGGAGGCCGATGCAACCGACCCGGTAGCGGCCAATGGGGCACTGGCTGTGCTGAATCAGCTGAACGAAGATGTCTTCACCCCGGATCTGCCGGGTTTTCGTCCTGCCATCAAACCCTTGATGGATGTCCGTGTCCATCGTCTTTACAACCCAGAAGGGGTGACCGCTCACAACATTGTGCCAGGGTTGATCGGTGTCATCCTGACCATGACCATGGTGCTGATGACCGGGCTGGCAATGACGCGTGAACGCGAACGGGGCACCTTTGAAAACCTGCTGGCCACCCCCGCCACCCCGATGGAGGTGATGACCGGCAAGATCATCCCCTACATCCTGATCGGGTTGGTGCAGGTGACACTGATCCTGCTTGCCGCCAAGTGGATCTTCAATGTGCCGATGCTGGGGAGCCTGGGTTTACTGTATACGGTGGTGGTGCTGTTCATCTGCGCCAACCTGACATTGGGGATCACCTTCAGCTCAGTAGCCAAAAACCAACTGCAAGCGATGCAGATGACCTTCTTTTTCTTCCTGCCGTCCATTCTGTTGTCGGGTTTCATGTTCCCGTTCCGGGGGATGCCGCAATGGGCGCAGGTGATCGGCAACTGCCTGCCGCTGACACATTTTCTGGTATTGGTGCGCGGCATATTATTGAAAGGAAACGATTTGCCACTGCTCTACCCGCATATCTGGCCGATCCTGCTGTTCATGTGTGTGGTGCTGGCGATCGGCTTGAAGACATTCCGCAAGACATTGGATTAGGCATCCACATGATGTGCTTTCATCCCAGTGAAAGCACTACTTGGTCAGAGATTCTCCGATTCGACAATTGGCGATGTTAGTATGTGCCGTACAACAAGAAGAGGAGAGCAGGTATGTCCGTACCGATGGAAGCCGTCTCGATGCTGTCCGCACCGCCCAGGCAGGTTGTACAGGCTGGCGCTCCTGTGGCGGGGCGATATGCAGGTTGGATCGATCATATCAACTGGCAAGGGCTGGCGGGGGAGTACCGCCGATCAGCGGTCTGGCGCAAGGTGCACCATAAACGGTGGCAATATGTCGCCATTGCCACTGAGCAATGCTTCATCGGCTTGGCGATTGTCGATGTGGGATGGACGAATACTGCATTTGCCTACTTATTTGACCGGCAATCGAAGCAGCTCATCGGTCAATTCTCTCAAGACGGTATCCCAGGGTTGACTGCCAAAGTCAGCAATAGACCCGGTGCGGGTACGTTGAGCTGGTTCAAACATACTCGCGGCGCCATGCGCTTTGAGCACCGGGGGGGCGCTCGTTATCAGTTGAGCCTGTGGACCAAGTCTGGCTTTCAGATCGATGCCGAAATCAGCCTGCATGATTCAGCAGCACCGCTACTGGCGATCGGCCCGATCACCCAAGGTGGGTGCGCTCACGCTACACAAAAGACCAGCGCACTGAAGGTCAATGGCGTTGCGCAGGCGGGTGGGCAACGCTTCGTACTGGATGCTGGCGTGGCCAGCCTGGACTACTCCAATGGACTGCTCGCCCGTGAAACCCAGTGGCGCTGGGCCTCTGCTCATGCGCCAGACATCGGATTCAATCTACAGCAGGGCTATTTTGGCAACCACGAAAACGTGTTATGGCTGGATGGACAGCTGATTCCACTGGGGCGGGCCGAGTTTGAATTCGATCCTCGCTACCCCATGATGCCATGGCAGGTACGCACAGATGATGGCTTGTTGGATCTGGTCTTTGAGCCCGAGGGCGCGCGCCAGGAGAGCAAGAACCTCATGATCGCAGCCAGCTACTATATTCAACCCATCGGGACATTCAGCGGCATCGTCAAAGCCCACCCTGATGCGCCAGGGCGTCAGGTCAACCAACTGGTTGGTGTCACGGAGGATCATCTATCTCGCTGGTAACCCAGTCAGTGCGGCATGTGTACGCGAAAGCCAATATGTTTGCGAACTGATACAAAAAAGTGTCCAATAATAAAGAACATGGCTTTTCCGTCTTCTTGGAGATTTATCATGGCTGGCGACACCCGTTTGGACAATGAAGCACTGATTGATGATCTGCGCGATGTACTGACCGATACAGAAGCGATGCTGAAAGAGGTGCAATCAGACACCAGCGAACAAGCGGCAGCGGTGCGGGAAAAGGTCATGGCCAATCTACGTAGCGCAAAAACCAAACTGCTGGAGGCCGAACGGCTGGTTGCCGAAAAAACCAAGGCCGCAGCCAAAGCCACCGACGAATATGTCCACGAGCACCCCTGGCAGGCGGTGGGCATCGCCGCTGGTGTGGGTTTTCTGTTAGGGCTGCTGGTTTCACGGCGCTGACCGGACGAATGCTGGACGCAGATCACGACAAAGCCGCGCCAGGCCCGTTGAAAGGCTTGGCGAACAGCACACTGGGGCTGCTGCACGTACACCTTGAGCTGTTCAGCCTGGAGCTTGAAGAAGAGCGAGAGCGGCTATTGAGAGCGCTGGTGCTGGGCTTGATCGGGGCCGGCGCATTGTTACTGTTCCTGGGGACATTGACGGTAGCCATCCTGGTGATGGTTCGCCCTGAATGGCGCATAGTCACCGCCTGCGGTTTGACCATCACCTACCTCGTATTGGGGGGGATCAGCCTACATCGCGCTTGGCGAACCTATGCCAACAGCCCCAGGCCCTTTGCGGCCACCTTGGACGAAATCAACAAGAACAGGAAGATCCTGTCGCGATGAGCACCGCAGCCAACCAGCACAAAATCCGCCAGACCCGCAAACTGTTGCTGCAGCTGCAAGCAGACGCCTATCGCCTGGAAATGGCCGCACACATCAAACAACTCCAGCGACCCTTCAAACAAGCCAACACCGCCAGCACCTGGATCAGCTGGCTGAAAAACCCACTCAAGCTACTACCCCTACTGGCCCCCATGGTCGGCCAGGGGCGTGTGACAAGCTGGCTGAAACTCCTGCCTATTGTATTAACCGCCTGGAAGATAGCAGGGGTACTCAGGAAATACTGCCAACGCTGACTGATCGTAGCGCATGGCTGTGGGAATTCTTTATTTGCAGCTTTGTGCAGACATTGCGTGGAGTTGGAACCATCACCGCATCCAGATCACCCAGCCCTTGTGCTGAGGGGCGCTTGGCTTGCTATATCGTTTGCGGGTGTTTTCAAAGGTCGGCATAGCGTGGTAACAGGTCTTGATCAACCAGTCGGATCTCGATGGCATTGGCGGTCTTGACGTGTTCTGCGTTCTCGCTGGAGAACGGCTCGTCAGTGACACTGACGATGATAGTACCGATCTGCTGGTCTTGACCCTTTTCATTTTTCCCCATGACCGGCACCAGCGCACGCGCCTCAGGCACCTGTTGTGCAGTCAATACCTTGGGTAGATAGAGCATCCAGCCAACGCCAGGGCGGTCTTTGAAAACGGCCTTCTCACCATAAAAAGCTGGTGCAGCAGATGCAAATAGCGGTTGCCAGATGTCAACCATTTTCAGCATGGTATTCAGTACACACTGATAATTTAAGAAATCACTTATGTCGGTTTCAAACCGAACATCGCTTGGTCGCTGGGTTTCCTGAATGAATAGATTGAGGCTGGCTCCACTTGTGCTGTCTTCACCATTCCACAATCCAAACCCACGCATCGGAAATATGTTTTTTTGTTTACGAAATTGTGCGGTAAGTACTGCCTCGATTGCTTTGGTTGGCCCATTTTCATCAAACGCCGAGTAACGCAAGGCATCTTCCTGACTATTGCCACCTAAATACCACTCAACCAGCTTGGGCGAGTACTGACTCAGGTGCTGT
This sequence comes from Chitinivorax tropicus, assembly GCF_014202905.1. Lineage (NCBI taxonomy): Bacteria > Pseudomonadati > Pseudomonadota > Betaproteobacteria > Chitinivorax > Chitinivorax tropicus. Next base: position 44,904 of record NZ_JACHHY010000008.1, read on the forward strand.
TGGAGCATGAAAGCGCAAGTGAGATCATCCGCAAGTACTGGTGGGTGTTCTAAGTCCACTCTAAACTGTGCAGTAAGTTCAATGTTCGGTGGTGGTGTTTTCATGGTTCATAGTGATGAGGTATGTCAGGGGCTATTCGCCGCAGGAGACTGGAGAAATAACGATGGCTGATCGGTTGTTGCCAGAACCATTCAAGACGAACAGGTGGCCTCGGTGATGCCGCGATGCTTTGGCTGCTGATTTCCCGCATCATTTCATTGATGTTATGTACCCACCACCGTTTTGGCCGACCATATTCATCAAAGAATTGATCATATGCGGCCTTGGCTTCTTTCAGCAGGCATTCCGCTGAGACAAAACCATCAAATCTGACACCACCGATATCCCATTCAATGATGAAGGTGGCACCATTTGACATGCCGCCGATGCGCACTTGATAGTCCACCCAAGGCTTCCGTTCCGGAAAATTTCGTTGGAACGGTTTACCTTGGTTAGGTGGGCATTCCTTGCACCGCTCTTGCTCTTTGGTCTTGGCATCGGTCTTGGCGATGGGGGAGGATTTGGCTTGTTCGGCCTCTTCTTGCCGCTTTCGCGCCTGCTCGATGGCGTCGCTCGCTGCCGCGCCGGTGGCGATGACCCCCAGGGCAATCAGGACGCGTGTTGCGACCAATTCAATGAATGGTAAGGCCAGGGCTGCCATCAGGCTTTCCTTTTCAGGTGTGCGTTGATCACGGCATCCAGGTCATCCAGCCGTTGTTCTGGGGTGGCGCCTGGTTTGCGTAGGTAGCTGTCCACCACGGGGTCGTCATGAATATGAGGGGCGTCGGTGGCCAGATACAGCAGGCGGATGATGTGTGGCGTGCTGGTGAAGCCTGCCTTGGTCGCATAATCGTGTGCCGCCTGCATGCGGGTCTGTACTGTTGTGCGGTCTGAATCAGGTCGCTGCGCCTGGAATTGTGCGGCGACCGCTGCTACGAATTGCCCTGCATCCAGGCGCTGTAGTGCTTGCCATTGTTCCAGATTCAGCTCAAGCATGCCGTCCTATCCATACGCGTTGCCCTTGGTGCATGAAATGCCACTCTTCGATCTCTCCAAATAGTGTTTCTCGTTGCGCTGGCTGCAGGATGTTGACCAATCCCGTCAAGACGCGTGGGTCCCAAAACCGTAGCAGTGCTTTGCGCCCGTCTGGCAATCGGGCATCCATCCGCAGCCGTAGCAGATCGGCCAGTCCATGTAGATCCGCGAGGGCGATCAGCCAGATGATGCCGGGGGTGGCTTGCTCAAAGTGGATGAGCTCGGCACGCTCGGATTCGTCAAGTTGCTGTGGGTCAATCAGCCAGGGGCCTGCGTGGGCCAGCGGAGCGTCAGGTGTGCCATCAAACAGCGCGATATGGCCTGGCCTCGGTGCCAATGGCTGGTTGAATTCGGTTTGGTATTGTGCGCCATCAACCAGTGCGTAGAGGAAAAGATATGGTCGCTGGGTCTGTAATGATTGCAGGCGTTGCAGGACGTCAAAGTTCATTCGCGGATCACCAAGGCGCTGCCACTTTGGGTGGCTTTAAGTAGGCAATCCAGGCAAAGACCCGAGTCTGTCGTGGTCGCGATGGCCTGTTTCGCGATGTCGGGTGGGGGGCCGCCTGTATCCTGCCCGAGTGTGGATGGGTTCCGCCAGCCGACCAGGGTTTGTGAGGCGATGAGTTTGGCACCGCATGCCGTTTCATCATTGTGCCGGGCGTAGCCATTGCCTTGCGGATCGAGATAGTCCGGCGAGCCGGTTGTGATGGGAAATACACCTTTGCACAGCGGGCAGACCACCATGTCGCCTACCCGGGCCATGGGCTTACCATTGATGTCACTGGTGGTGTCGGCGGTGATGACCGTTCCCCCATGTGTGGTTTTGTCACCCAATACGATCAGCGGGATCATTCCTTGCTCCCTATTTGAATGACAACAGTCTATAAGGGCAACTGCTATATCCCCAAATCTGCAATTCGAGGTGAATGGCGACGGTTAGATGTGGTGTTTTGTTAAGGGGAGGTGGTCAGGCCAATATGTGGAAGAGATGGTGGCGTGGGCCACCATCGATGCATTTCAGGTAGCTGCGGGCTGATGTGTCGCAAAGACTTCCTTGGCTGCATACAAGCCATTCAGGGCAGCTGGAAATCCTGCGTAGACCGCCATCTGCATGATGATCTCGACTATCTCTTCTTTGGTGCAACCGACATTCAGCGCACCTTGGATATGGACTTTCAGTTGCGGTGTGGCATTGCCCAGTGCTGTCAGGGCGGCTACTACGCCGATTTCCCTGGCTTTCAGTCCTAGCTGGGGGCGCGAATAGATGTCACCAAATGGAAATTCAATCAGATATCTGGCGAAATCAGGTGCTATATCAGCAAGGGATGCGATGACGCGCTCCCCTGCCTCACCATCTATTTCGCGTAACTTTGCCCACCCGCGCTCGTAGCGAGTGGTTTCAACCGGGTCTGGCGTTTGATTCATTTGGCCACCTTGGGGGCTGGCGCTGTCACGTTGTCGATGAGGGTCTGATAAGTTCGGATTTTCTCGTCAAGCATGCCAGCACACGTGGAAAGTTCATTGATCTTGGTGACCAGGCGCTGTTGATGGAGCTTGAGCATCGCAAGCCGCGATTCCAACGTTGTCTCGCCTTGCATCCGCAGTAAAGCGTATTGCTTGATCTCTGCAAGTGGCATGCCAGTGAGTTTGAGTCGAAGGACAAACTCCAACCACAGCACGTCGTTGCGGCAATACTGCCGATGGCCATTTTTTGCCCGCCGCACCGGTTGCAGAATGCCTTCTGTTTCATAGAAGCGCAGCGTGTGGGCTGACAGGCCGCTGAGCTTGGCAAGCTCGCTGATGGATAAGGTGTTGGTGGTCACGTTGCCCATGTTAGGACTTAGAGCTTACTCGAAGTCAAGCGGTGCATGCCAACATGCCCAGGTCTGTTCATTTACCGATGAAGGACGCTTGGGTTTTGTTTATGAATGCCGATGTGCCGATTCTGAAATCTTCCGTTGATGCCGCCAGGCCGAAGTAGTCCGCGCCCAGCTGGGCGGAGGCATCGATGGGCAGATCCAGCCCACGATGGAGCGCTTCCCATGTCAGCTTCACCGCTTGTGGGGATTGGGAGAGGATGTCCTGGAGCAAGGCATGGGTTTCGTCCATCAACCTGGTAAAGGGGACAACACGATTCACCAGCCCCATGGACAAAGCTTCCTCTGCAGTCACCAATCGGCCAGTCAGGAGCATGTCTGCCGCCCGGCCTTTGCCGATCAGCCTGGGTAGCCTGGTGGTGCCGCCAAACCCGGCGACTGCGCCAATCTTGACCTCTGGGTGGCCCAGCAGCGCGCCCGATGCTGCAACTCGCAGCATGCAGGCTTCAGCGATTTCCAGCCCGCCGCCCAAGGCGTGGCCATTGATGGCGGCAATGACTACCTTGCCGAGGTTCTCGATCTTGTGGGTCACCGTGGTGGCCATTTCCGCCAGCTCACGCACCTGTAATGCAGATGCACGATTGAGGAATTTGATATCCGCCCCGGCTGAAAACACCTTGTCGCCTACGGCGGTGATCACGACTGCATCGGCGTCGCCATCCGCTTTGGCTTGATCCAGGCAGCCCGCCAATTGCTGCAGTACATCCCTATTCATGGCGTTCAATGCATCTGGTCGATTGAGCGTAATGGTAGCGATGCGCTCTTTGACGCGATACGACACCCAACTCGTCTGTGACATCCGAATCTCCCTTGTCCAGCATGCTATGGGGCTCGGCGGGCAGCCGCCCGCCGGATCAAGTGTGTTTTCAAATGGTCTGTTTCGCTTCCTTCAGCCACAGCGACAGCATCATCAAGATCCACACCATTGTGCCGTAGTAGCCGGGGTGCTCGCGTACTTTGCTCATCATGTCATCGATGAATTCCGGGCGGATCAGATCATGGCGTTTCAAATCCGACAGGCTGTCATTGACCAGGGTCTGCAAGCCTGTGTGCTTGGTGAGCCAGGGGCCGAATGGGAGACCGAAGCCGTGTTTTTCCTTGGTGATGATCTCGGGTGGCAGGAAGTCACGCAGCGCTTCTTTGAAAAACCAGCGCAGCTGCTGCCCTTTGAGCTTCCAGCCTGGGTCGAGCTTGAGCGAGAACTGGGTCAGCTTGTCATGCAGCAAGGGGTAGGCGATATCGACGCCAGCCAGCTCGCAGGCCAGGTTGACTTTCACCAGGTCGTTGTCGGCCAAGGTGTATTTGAAATCCAGCCCCAGCATTTGGTTGATGAGGCTCTGGGCCTGGATGGCATCCCATGTCCGTTGTTGATGTTGGCCTGGGCCGCTGATGTTCACTTGGCCTAGGAAGTCGCGGGTGAAGATGTTGGCAGCGCCGAATCGCTCCAGCAGGTTGTAGGTTTCCAGCCGGGCCGGCATTGGCGTATTGGCTTGCTCGATATAGCTGCGGGCTTTGCCGATCAAGGGCAGGCTGGTGGGCAGGTTGAATGCCAGTGGCTCGATCAGCGATTTTTTCACTGCACGCGGCACGCGGCCCCAGACTTCGAACACATGTTGTTTGGCATAGCGGGCATTGCCGCCGAACAGCTCATCACCACCATCGCCGCCCAGCATGCGCTCGACCCCGTCCCGGTGGGCAAGCTGGGCACAGTAGAAGCCGGGCACCACCGATGAATTGCCGAATGGCTGGTCGGACGCCGCTGCAATGCGGGGAATGGCGTTGACGACATCGTCTGGCGTGACGTAGTACTCAGTGTGGCGGGTGCCGAAATGCTTGACGGCGATACGAGCGAATTCCATCTCATCGTAGCCTTCCGCCTCGAAGCCGATGGAGTAGGTCTTGGCAGGGCGGCCTTGCACGGCGGTCAGCATGCCGGCAATGGTGGAGCTGTCGGTGCCACCTGACAGGAAACAACCCGTTTCCGCACCGGCGGATGCTTCGCGCATGCTTTCCCGCAACAAGGCGGTGAAGGCTTCTTTCTGCTCGACGAATGATTGGCCGCCACTTTCGGTGAAGACCGGCTCCCAGTAACGCTTGCGGCGGCTGTCCCCATTCTGCCAGTGCAGGTATTCGCCAGGCTCCAGGCGGAACTGGTTGTGGTAGATGGTTTCCGGCCCTGGAACCATATGGAAATACAGGTAGTGATAGATGGCCTGCCGGTCGATGCTTGAGTTGGCTGCCGGGTGGGTATTCAGCGCCCATAGGCTGCTGGCGAAGATCAGCCCGTTGCCGGTCTCGCTGAAGCTCAATGGAATCGAGCCGAATCGGTCCACGGCCAGCAAAGCATGTTGCTTGTCGAGATCAACCAAAGCCAGGGCAAAGCTGTCTGCAAAATGACGCAGCACTGCCGGGCCTTCCTTGCGATATCCCTGGATCAGCGCGCCAGCATGTCCATGTTGCATGGCATAGGCGTGGAGATGGGAGTCGCTGATGCGTGGCCGACCAATGACCACCGCCCGGCAGCCGCCTTGCTGTGCGATCACGGGAGCGTGTTTCAAGCCTGTGCCGCCGAGCGCGCCATCTGGCATGGCCCAATTGCTGGGCTTGGCGCCTGGGAAGGGCGATAGGCGCCCCACCATGCGTGCCAGGGTGGTATCGGGCTCGGTCGTGGCGTGGCCAATCCAGCCGCAAAGTCCGGTCATAGTTTCCTCTAAACAGTTGATTGCGTGATACGTTGATGCTTCTTGTTCTGTCGGGCTTGGTTGAGGTGATTCGTAGCCATGCAATCACGTCAACGAAACCCTGGCATCTCAACCCGCCAAGTGGCCGGGATGCCAAGGCTGTTTGCAGCATGACTGTGTGGCGGTGATCTGGAAGGTGCTCAGTCTTCTGACTATCACTCGCCCATGCGCAAACAGCGCGTCATTGTCTGGTGTCACCGATCTCAGTGCCCGTGGCTGGTTGCGCCTTGCCTATACGCTTTGTCAGGTCGCGCAGATTCTTGACCACGGTCATTCCGCTTGCATACAGGGATGAGCGATATAGCGTAATGTGGTCGATCTCGCGGGCTTCCGTGGCCCATTCCAGCTGATCGGCGGATGCATTGGTGTAGAACTCGATCCGTTGAAAGCGGCCTGCGGCAAACTCATGCTGCAGCAAGGTATGGAGCAGCACGCGCCCCACCGCCAGCTCTTTGAGCTGTTCATCATAGGTGGTTTTCAACATGACCAGCATGCCATTGGCTGAAATGGCCAAGCGGGAGGCGACAACCCGCCCGCCCAACACCAGCTCATATACTTGTGCGCTGCCCACCGCCGCCAGCTTTTGCAGCACATCGTGGTAAAAGCGCCACTGCTGGCTGCCTGCGGTGATGGCGGTGCCTGCCCGCCCCTTCCAGCCTTTTGCCTCCAGCTCGCTGTAGCTGTCCAGCGCACCGGTCATAGCCTGCGGAGCAGTGTGGATGCGTAACGAGAAGGGCTCACCCGTGCTTTCGATGCGGTGCTGATAGCGCTTGATATTGTTACGCAGCTTTTTAGGACGAGCTGCCCAGTAGGTGTCGAAAGAGTCGGCCAAGGTGATGGCCATGGTCGTGGCGGCATGCTGGCGCGACTCGACTGGGCTGGTCTCGCCTTGGCAGGGGCTGAACATCGGGTCCTGTGCCATCCAGTCGATGAAGATGGGAAAGCCCGGCAAGGCTTTGAACAGACTCATCCGCTCTGCATAGGCCTGTTTGTTCAACATCAGTGGCGCTGCTTGTAACTGGGGCGGCAAAAAGCTGGTCCAGCCCTGGCCACGGTATGGCTGTGTCAGCAGCAGGCCGCCTGTAGGGCGGTGCACCATCAATAGCACTTTTTCATCACCATAGTGTTGCAGCAGGCTGTGGACGAAGGTATGGCAGAACATGGGGTGGCTGTTATAAAGCCTGGCATTCCATGCATCCCACTCCACTTGGTAGCGGTCGAATTCAGCGAGGGCGGACTCAAGCAGCCAGTCATTGATCATCAGGACAAACCTTTGTTTGAATGCATGATCTGGGACAATTGGGTTGCCATCCAATCCAGTTCATCATGTCGGATCGACTGGTGGCAAGGCAATTGTAGCAAGCCAATACCATAACGTTGACTGACTTCACATGAAGATTCTGCCAGCTCGTCCCAGCGCCAGATGGGCAGGCGGGCCTGCTTCAGTGCTGGGAAGTAGCGCTTGGGTTCGTCGAGCAGCAGGGGAAACATATAGGGAACGACCCCGTCCGGCAGGGCCGGAAACAGCGGGCGCACGCCGGGTATATCGTTGACGATGTGCAGCCACTGCTTGTATATCGAACGTCGTCTACTGATGAGGGCTGGATAGTCCGTGTGGCGCAACACCCAGCGCGAGCTATGCAGGCCACGTTGCCGGGGCAGGCCCTGCCGGGCATCTACCTGGATACGCTGTGGGGGTAGCGTTTGGGCAGAGTTGCCGATGGCTTGTAGGCTGGGCGGACGCACCAGCCACTTCAGTATGGGCAGGTGTCCATGTTGGGCTGATTGTTGAAGCAGGTCATATACGGAGCGCAACTCCGCACCCATGCCGGGGCGTGGGAGATCGACCGGACTCTCAGGTGCATGGTTGATCAGCAATAGGCCACCGTCCCGGCCAGGAACGAATTTGCGTGTACTGGCAATTGCGTAATCTCCAGTCTGGCCAAGAGGTTGACCATTCTGCTCACTCAGCAGCGCATGTGCGCAGTCTTCGATCAAGTAGGCATTGGCCGCTTTGATACGGCTGGCAAGGGTTGGCAGTGCCGGTTGCGGGAAGCCGAAATAGTGCGGTACCAGCACCGCAGCGATGTCGCCGCCTTGCAGCGTTTGCTCCAGATCGGCCAGATCGGGCTGCAGATCAGGCTGTAGCCGATAAAAACGTGCCTGCCTACCCGCTGCATGCACCGGGGTGACCATGGTCGGGCAATGAAAGGCGGGCAGCAGGATGGCGCCAGGGCGCGGCAGATGGCGGGCAATCCATTCCAAAGCGGTACGACCGGCATTCAAAAAGACTGCCTGATCGGAAAAAAAGGGGCCGGCTGGGAGTCGATGGCGGATCAAAGCCGGGTCGAATACCGGCAGCACGGAAACCTTGGGCGAAGGGTAATCGCGAAAAGGGTCCAGGCGGATGAACTCGACGTGGCAGTCGGCCAATGCCGTCATACCAGAACCTCGATCGGCTCGGCATGGCTCAAGAAGCGGGTTGGGCTGGCGGTATAGCCATAGGCACCGGATTGGAATACCACGACCAGATCGCCGATCTCAGCCTCGGGCAGCGTCATTTTGTCTCCCAGCAGATCAAGTGGGGTGCACAGCGGCCCAACGACCGATGCGGGTGCTGCATCGTCTTGCCCCATGCGGTTGCCGATGGCAACGGGGTAATTCTTGCGAATGACCTGTCCGAAATTGCCGGAGGCAGACAGGTGATGGTGCAGGCCGCCATCGGTCACCAGATAGGTGTGGCCACGCGATACCTTTTTGTCGGTGATGCGGCAGACATAGATGCCCGCCTCACCGACCAGATACCGCCCCAGCTCGATGATGATGGCTGCGCCGCCCAGTCGGGCTTTGACATCAGGCAGCTTTTGCGCCAGGTTGTCCGCGATCGGCCCGAGGTCGAGTCGGTTTTCACCTGGGAAATAAGGAATGCCAAAGCCGCCACCGATGTTGAGTGCTTTGACCGGGCTGGGCGCCTGCGCTGCCAGGCGCAGGCCCAGTTCGAACGTGAGATCATGCGCTTCGACGATCGATTCTGGCTTCAGGTTCTGTGAGCCGCTGAAGATGTGAAAGCCTTCGAAATCCAGCCCCAGTGCGCCAATCCGTGTCAATACAGCCGGGACGCGCTCCGCATCGATACCGAACTGTTTTGGCCCGCCCCCCATCTTCATACCAGAGGATTTCAACTCGAAGTCTGGATTGACGCGCACAGCCACCTTGGGGCGAAGCCCTAGCGTATGACCAAGCGTGGCAACGCGTTCCAGCTCGGTTTCTGATTCGAGATTGATCACGATGCCAGCGGCGATGGCCTGGGTCAGCTCCTGCTCCCCTTTGCCGGGGCCGGCGAAGCTGATATTGGCTGGCAGCATCCCCGTGTCCAGCGCAACCCGCAGCTCACGTCCGGAAGCCACATCCAATCCATCGACCAAGCCCGCCATGTGCTGTACCACGGCAGGCATCGGGTTGGCCTTCATGGCGTAATGCAGCTCGATCTCTGCGGGCAGCGCTGCACGCAACGCTTGGACACGCGCTGTCAGCAAGCGCCGGTCGTAGGCATAGAACGGAGTTTGCCCGACCCGAGCCGCCAGCCTGGGTAGGGGGATGCCGCCGATGACCAAGCTCTGGTCTACGACGGGAAACAGGATCGGAGCATGGGTAGGTTTGCTTGCAGTCATGGTGATCTCAAACGACAACAACAGTGGGCAATGGCCGGGTATCCGGCCATATGTTCAATTCAGCTGGCTCACGCCAGATCCATCATGCATCGAATAGCGACGCGAGCTCATTGGCGAGCTGCTTACGATCGATCTTGCCATTGGGGTTGCGTGGCAGGCTGCCGGTGCGCGACTCGATGTGATGCGGCACCATGAATGCTGGCAGCTGTTTTTTGCAGGCCATTTGCAAAGCTTCTTTTTCCAGCATTTCGCCTGTTTTGGGAGTGGCCACAACCACGATGGCCTGCCCTAGCTGCGGATGGCTGACCCCGAATGCGGCACATTCCCCGACCAGATCGGTGCCGTACAGGACTTCCTCCACCTCGGTTGGGCTGACCCGATAACCCGAAGTCTTGATCATCTCGTCGCGGCGGCTGATGAAATACAGAAATCCTGCCTCATCTTTCCTGACCGTATCCCCGGACCAGACCGCGATTTCCGGCATGACCAGGCCAGGCTGCTGGGCTGGAATCGGCTTGAAACGCTCGGCGGTCTTGGCTGTGTCGTTCCAATAGCCCATTGAGACATGGACACCCCGATGCACCAACTCCCCTGGCTCGTTGGGGGCGCAAGGGGTGCCGTCCTCACGCAAGACCATGATCTCTGCATTTGGAATGGCCTTGCCCATCGAATCGGGACGGTGGTCTACCTCACTAGGGGGCAGATAGGTGGATCGGAAGGCTTCCGTCAGACCATACATCAAATAGGGTAGCGTATTGGGCAATGATTTGCGAAGTGTGGCCAGTGTTGCGGAGGGCATATGCCCGCCAGAATTGGTGAAATAGCGCAGATGCTGTACTGCCTCGGCAGGCCATTCCAGTTGCGCCAGCTGCACCCATAGCGGGGGCACACATGCCAGACCGGTGATGCGCTCCCTGGCGCATGCATTCACGATGTCACGTGGTAGCAGATAATTCATCAGCACTACCCGCGCACCGGTCAGAAACGCGGTGGTGAGCTGATTCATGCCGTAATCGAACGACAAGGGCAGCACCGACAAAATGCGATCAGCCGAGGTGATATTCAGGTAATCAGCAACCGAGGCAGCACCTGCCACAATGTTCCGATGCGACAGCACCACCCCTTTGGGTTTGCCCGTGCTGCCCGATGTATACAGGATGGCAGCCATGTCGCCATCGATTACCTGGTGAGGGGGGACGGTGCCCGCCGTATCAAGCAGTGCTTGCCAGTCCAAAAGCTGGACACCCGCGAGCGGAGCCGTATCTGCTTTCAGCCCGGTCACGATGATGGTCTTGAGATCATGGCAATGCGTCAGCACTTCGCGTAACGTCACCAAGCGATCAGCAGACGTGACCAGCACACGCACATTGCAGTCCTGCAGGATATGCCCCACCTGCTCTGCCTTCAACAACGGGTTGACCGGCACATAAACCCCGCCCGCTGCGGCTGCCCCAAACATACCGATGACCGCCTCAAAACGCTTTTCCAGATAGATGGCGACCCGCTCTGATTTGGCGAGATCCTGCGCCAGCACACCGTTGGCAAACTGCGCAACTTGCCGGGCAAGGGTTGCATAGTCCAACACCTGGTTTTGATAGGCCAGTGCCGCTTGATCGGGTGATGTGGTCGCTGTAGCCAGAATGAGTTCGTGTACGAGTGTGGGCATGATGCTCATGGGTCGTGTTGTTGGGTAGCGGGTTGATTGTCCGCATTCTTTCCTGTCTGTCGCATGTGCTTCCAGCGCTTGGCCCCGAAATGGGCTGCAGCATGGATCAGACCTTTCAATGATCGCGGATTGTAAGCAATGATGCCCCAACGTTCGCGTCGATGCGACATCCAATCTTGTTTGTAGGGCTCATCCCCTGTTAAATAGTCAATCATTTCAACATGATCTCGATCTATCACATATTCCATGATCATGGCGGTCAGGATCGAGCCGACGGACAATTTACTGAATCGTTCATCATAAGCCAGCTTGTAGATGAGCGCCTGTTTGTCATGAACGATCCAAAGCTGGGCGGCAGCGGGTTCATCATCGACATAGGCCACACCGGCTCTCAGCCAACCCTGTTCGGCGCAGGTCTTGAAAAGCCCAGGCATGAACTCCTGGTAAGGCTCCGGCACTTTCCAGCTGGCATTGTAGATACGGATATAGTCGGCAATGATGCGATCCAGATCCGGGCCGTTTTCGATGATCTCGAACCGTGCATTGCCTGCTTGGTCCAGCGCTTTCTTTTTGCGCTTCAGTGTGTTTTTCAGTTTTGAGGGCAGGGATTCATAATATTCGCTGTAGCGCCGACCGTTGAGCTCCAAATACCAGTTACCGAAGCAGAAGTATTCATCGACCCACCAGCCATTGTTTTCCAGTGCGTTTTTGAGCAGGGTATAACAAGGGCTTTCGCGATCCAGCGGGTGGAGATCTAGCAGATCGACCTGTTCCTGGCCTGCCAGCGACAACATGGCGTCAAACAGGGCTTGATTCGGCTGGCCTGAATAGGCGGGGCCGAACAGACAGCTGTAATAATTCTGTGCACCAATCAGCATCGACGGTTTCAAAGGTAATTCACTTTGCTTGCGCAGCATGACCAGCGCAGCCTGTGCATCCCGTCCAGAGGCGGTCAGGAGCCTCAAATTGGCAGAGGGGCCTTCGACAGCAGCGAGGTAGTTGCGAAACCAGGGCAAGCTGTAAAACACACTTTGTTGGCCAGCGGCTGAAAATGCATTTACCAACACATCAGGCAGGAATTTCAGCGTGTTGAAACATCTGATATCCATTATGTGTTTATCCCAATGCTGCTGCGTGATGTATTGTTTCTTAAGGTTAGGTTGGGGTTTGTCTGCATATTCGTTCTGAATTTACATATTGCCGATATGGTATATGCTGGCGGATTTCCATGCTTTCTGGCATCATAAGCATATACGATTACAAGTATGTTGTTGTCATTTTATTGTGTCAATAGGGCGATCTGCTGGTAATGCTAGTGAAGATCTCTCGATGCTGCTGTTACAATCCCCGTTTATTCGTTTTGTAGTTGCACCCACGGCTTGATGCAATTTCAGGCTGTGTCGAAATCGGAGATTACTGAACATGTCGTCGCTTGCTGCCATTAAGGCAATTTTGGCTGATACCCTGCAATTGGGCGGGCGTATCGATGCATTTGATCTTGATACCCCTCTGTTGGGTAGCATCCCGGAGTTGGATTCGATTGCCGTCATCAATTTGATCACCGCCATGGAAGAACAATTCGGTTTCACGGTATCCGATGACGAAATCAGCGCGGACACCTTTTCCTCGGTGGGCAGCTTGGTTGCTTTCGTGGACGCCAAGACCTGAGCCTGATTCCTGTCGTGACACATCCGTTCCAACCCTTCTTCCTTGAGACGCCCTCAGGGCCTCGGTTCTGTGTGCATTATCCGCCACTTGGCACGATAAGGGGCGCCATTTTGTATGTGCACCCTTTTGCTGAGGAGATGCACAAGGCCCGCCGCATGGCAGCCGAGATGGCGCGCCGTTTTGCCAGCAATGGCTGGGCGGTGCTCTGTGTCGATCTTGGGGGGTGTGGCGATAGTGCAGGGGATTTTGGTGATGCCAGTTGGGCCGGGTGGCAGGCGGATATGCAAGCTGCCGCTCAATGGCTGAAGGCGCGCCATGGCGTGCCACTGACGGTATGGGGGCTACGGCTGGGGGCGTTGCTGGCGGCTGATCTCGCCATGCGGGATGAAGCTTGCCAGCGCCTGTTGTTGTGGTCGCCGGCCACCAATGGCGAGCAGTTCCTGATCCAGTTTCTGCGCTTGAAGGTGGCCAACCAGATGCTTGCTGGTAATGGCGATGGTGCAATGAGCACCACCCAACTCCGGCAGCAGCTGGATGCTGGTCAGGCGCTGGAGGTGGCGGGTTATGGGTTGTCACCGCAGCTGGCTTTGCCATTGGCGAGTACCAAGCTGGCTGATGTGCAGCGTGCCGGTCTGGTGGTGGATTGGTTTGAGATGCAGTCCGCACCTGATCGACCAGCCCCGCCTGTGGCCGAAAAGCTGGCCCAGTCCTGGCGAGACAAAGGAGCGGTTGTCCGCCTGCATGGTGTGGTGGGTGAGAGTTTCTGGAATACCCAAGAGATTACCGATGTGCCTGCGCTCTGGGATCAGACACTGCATGCCCTGGAGCAAAGCAAAAATGAGGCCGTTGCGCCAGTGGTCATGAATGACGCTGGGCGTGGCGGTAGTGAGTCCGCCCGGTTGTCCTCACGAGTGGTTGAGCAGGCGCTGACGCTCTCTTGTCAGGGGGAATCATTGCCCGCGCTGCTGGCTGCCTCGGATCAGGCCGGTGAGGTAGGGGTGTTGATCGTCGTGGGCGGGCCGCAGTATCGTGCAGGGAGTCATCGGCAATTTACGCTGCTAGGCCGTGCCCTGGCTGAGTCTGGCATCCCGTCATTGCGTTTTGACTACCGTGGAATGGGTGATGCTACCGGCCCATTGCATATGTTCGAGCAAGTGACTGATGATCTGAGAACAGCCGTGGATGCCCTGTTCGAGCGGCAGCCAGGCTTGCGTAAGGTGGTGATCTGGGGCTTGTGTGATGCGGCAGCGGCAGCCCTGTTCTATGCTTGGCGTGATCGGCGTGTCAGTGGCTTGGTGCTGTTGAACCCTTGGGTGCGGACAGAGGCGGGGTTGGCGCAGGCGATGGTGAAGCATTACTACCGCCAACGCTTGCTGAGCAAGGATTTCTGGCTGAAATTGTTCAAAGGCGGGGTCAATGTGGGTGGCTCGATTCGCGAGCTGCTGCAAAAGATCAGCGCTGCCCGGCAGGTGACAGCCGCAGCACCCACCACTCACCAGCCCGATATCGATGCATCATTACCCCTGCCTGCTCGCATGGCAGAGGGGTTGGCGCGGTTCAAAGGGCGGGTGCTGTTCATTCTATCGGGTGATGATCTGACTGCTGCTGAATTTCGCGAGGCGGTCAATGCTTCGCCTCACTGGCAATCCCTGCTGCGGGCGGCCAATGTGCAGACGAAAGCGTTCGACGAAGCCAACCATACCTTCTCCCGTCGGGCGTGGCGTGAGACGGTCGAGCAATGGACAATAGACTGGATACGTGAATGAGTCGCCGTGTACTGCTGATTGCCTACCATTACCCACCGCTGCGCGGCTCCAGTGGTATTCAACGTGCATTGCGATTCTCACAGTATCTGACGGAGTTTGGTTGGGAACCGATTGTCCTGACCGCCCACCCGCGTGCCTACCCAGACAAATCAGATGACCTGATGGTGGATGTGCCACCGGGCGTCATCGTCGAGCGCGCATTTGCGTTGGATACGTCACGGCATCTGTCGCTGGCTGGTCGCTACCCCCGCGCGTTTGCGCTACCTGACCGCTGGGTGACCTGGTGGCTGGGTGCAGTGCCGGCAGGTATGCGCCTGATCAAGCGCTATCAGCCTGCTGCCATCTGGTCAACCTACCCCATTGCCACTGCGCATAAAATTGGTGCGACATTGCAGGCCAGAACCGGCTTGCCCTGGATTGCTGACTTCCGCGATCCGATGGCGCAAGATGGCTACCCAGAGGACCCAACTGTCTGGAACGCCTTCAAACAGCTGGAGATGCGTGCGTTCAAACAATGCCGCTTCGCCACCTTTACATCGCCAGGGGCGATCCAGACCTATCGGGAAACTTACCCGGATCTGCCCGGTAATAAGCTGGTGCTGCTTGAAAACGGTTACGATGAAGAAGTGTTCGCCCGCGCTGCGGGACAGCCTGTCACGCCCGCAGACAAAGGTGGGCGGCGCATTCTGCTGCATAGCGGGATCGTGTATTCAATGGAGCGCGACCCGACACAGCTGTTCATGGCCTTGGGCCAACTGAAGCGGGCGGGGGAGCCACTGATATCGCAATTGCTGATCCGCCTGCGGGCAACGGGGAACGATGCTCGTCTGCAGGAGATGGCAGCCAGGGAAGGGATCACCGACCTGATCGAGTTGGCCCCACCCATTCCCTATGCGGATGCGCTGAGCGAGATGCTGAATACGGATGGCCTGCTGGTGCTGCAGGGGGCATCCTGCAACGGGCAAATCCCAGCCAAGGCTTATGAATATCTTCGTGCCCGACGACCGATATTGGCATTGACCGACCCCGTCGGGGATACGGCAGATGTCATCCGCCGAGCGGGCATCAATACCATTGCCCCACTCGACAATGTGGATGCCATCAAGGCGGCGTTAAGACAATTCATGTCGTTGTTGGTGGCAGACCAGGCACCCTACGCCTCCGAGGCGGCCATTCAAGCGGCATCACGCAGGGGGCGGACTGAACAATTTGCCCGCTTATTGGATGCGGCAACCCAAGTTTCCTGATTCTGGAGTGCTGTACATGCTGAACCGTCTATGTATGGTGGCTTTGCTGCTTGGATTATCCACTGTGGCACAAGCTGAGATCGATATGACAGACTGCGATCCGGTGCCGCCGCCTGTGCCAGGCTCATTCGGCCCCTTTGATTACACCGACCCCGTCCATCGCGCCAAATCCCCGCTGGTGGAGAATGCCCATTTCACCCCACAGGTTGAAGCCCTGACGCGTGGGCAGACCGGGCAGGCTGTCATGCCTGATATCCAATATACCTTGACCAAGTATCCGAATCACCCACGCGCTTTGCAGTCTTTGATCCGGTTGGGGATGCGTGAAAAGACCGACCGTCCGGCTGGCGCGGCGCGTACCGTCACCTGCTTTCTGAAGCGGGCGGTGGCGTTTGCACCCAAGGATCTGGTGCCGAGAATGCTGCTGGCCAGAAACCTGTCGCTGCGAGGTAAAGATGACGAGGCGATGAAGGTACTGAAAGAGGCGGAAGAATTGGCTCCTGAGGATGCCAATCTGGCGTATAACATGGGTTTGTTGTATACGGACAGAAAGCAATATGACAAAGCCCTGACCTATGCCCACAAAGCTTATCTGGCGGGCTTTCCCTTGCCAGGGTTGCGGGACAGGCTGAAAAAAGCCGGACAATGGACCGAGCCCGTTCCCAAACCTGCCGAACAGACCAAACCTGCGCAAAGCGTGGAGCAGGCCAAGCCAGCCACACCCACCGCTGATGCGGACAAGGTTGAGGCACCGGTGGCACCTGCATCGGCGGACACGGGGCCAACAACCGCAAAGCCCCCTGTCCAGTGAAACATCTCTTTTTGGTTGCATGGTGTGGGCTGGTAATTGCCACCGCGCAAGCGGCCCAGATCAAGGCGGACCCGAATACCTATCTGGATCGTTTACGCCAACTGAAGCCTGGTGATGAATTGCAACTGGCCCCTGGTACCTATACCAAAGGGCTGCCGATCTTGAGTCTGGTGGGTGATGCTCAACGCAGGATCGTGATATCCGGTGCTGGGCCAAACAAAACACGTTTGGTCGCTCAGCCCTTTCGAAATACCGTCAGTATTGTCGATGCTGCCTATGTCACGATCCGCAATCTATTGCTGGATGGTCAGGGCATGCCGGCTGATGGTATTCGGGCAGAGGGCCATGCCCATTGGGCGCATCACATCACCATTGAAAATGTGGCGATTGTGAACCATGGTGCGAATCAGGGCTATGTCGGGATCTCCACCAAATGCCCGGCCTGGGGATGGGTGATCCGCAACAACCGGATCGTGGGGGCGGGTACGGGGATGTACCTGGGTAATTCCGATGGTCGTGCGCCGTTTGTCAACGGGTTGATCGAGGAAAACCTGATTGTCGGTTCATTGGGTTATAACCTGCAGATCAAACACCAGGCACCACGCCCCAGTCTGCCGGACATGCCAACGGGGGACAATGTCACCATCATCCGCCGGAATGTGTTGGTTAAGGCCGTCAACAGCAGCCGAGGGAAGGATGCCCGCCCCAGCATGCTGGTTGGGCACTGGCCGCTACAAGGCCCTGGGCAGTATGATCGCTACGATATCTACGGCAACCTGTTCTATGGCAACCCGAGCGAGGCCCTTTTCCAAGGTGAGGGGAATCTGGCGCTGTATAACAACCTGTTCGTCAACCCAACAGGGGATGCCATCAACATCCAGCCGCACAATGATGTACCCAAGCAGGTGGCGGTATTCCATAACACGGTGCTGGCGATGGGCAATGGCATCAATCTGCGGAATGGGTTGCTTGGAACGGAATACCGGCAATACATTCAACGCAATGCCATTTTCGCGACCTACCCAGTCCGTGGTGGTGAGCAGGCTCATAATGTGATCGGAGATTGGGCGGCGGCGAAGAAATATCTGTCTGCCCCAACAGGCAAGCCTGGCAAGCTCAGGCTCGATCCGCTGCCGGGCATGCTGCTGTTGAACGAGCCCACTCCGGCGTGGATGAGTGGGTTGACCGAGTCGGATATGGACTATGACGCACGCCCGTCGCACCACGACTATGTGGGTGCATATGCGGAAACCGCACGCTGGCCTTTGGGTTTACGTCATCACCAGATTGTCGATGTATCGTCATCAGGAGATAAAAAGCCATGAGCAAGAAGCCCTCCATCTTGTCCATGTTTGGTTATCGAGGCATGGCGGTCTTGTTTGCCCTACTGGCAGCAGGTGGCATGTGGCAGCACCCGTTTGCGGTAATGCTGCTGATATTGATGCTGATCCAGGCGGGGTTGCAATGGCGTTGGCCGATGATCTGGCTGACGTCGGTGCCTGCTCTCATGCCTGTGCTGGATTGGTCGCCCTGGAGCGGGTGGCTGCTTTGGCAAGAGTTTGATCTGTTCATGCTCGCCGTACTGGCGATAGGGTATTGGCAAGCGCCCACACAGCAGCGGGGAGGGCGCTTTTCTTCGCTCTCGGGTGGGCTGGTGGCGATATTCACACTGTCCTGGCTGTCTTCCCTGTCGATGGGGGGAATGGACGCAGGAAAGGAGCTGGCCGGAGAGCTGGGCTCATTGGGTATGGGTAACGTGTTGCGATCAGCCAAGGGCTATGCGCTGGCTTTCTGCCTGCTGCCGCTGATCAGGCGGGCCTGGGCCGAGCGGGATGTCGCGCTGTGGCGGTATTTCCTGCCGGGCGCAACCATCGGGCTGGCCTTGGCATCCTTGGCGGTGGTGGTGGAACGTTGGTTGTTCCCGGGTTTGACCGACTTCGCCAGCGACTATCGGGCAGTCGGCCCCTTCTTCGAGATGTATGCTGGTGGTGCGGCGTTGGATTGTTTCCTTTCCGCCTTGCTCCCCTTGTCTGTCTGGGTGGTGGTGCGACGTAAGCTCGATATGACCGCTGGAGTGGTCGCACTGGTGCTGTTGATTGCTACCTATGCAGCCTTGACCAGCTTCTCGCGTGGTGTATATCTGGCCTACCTCCTCAGCGCCGTGGTGCTGGCGCTGACCATGATCCGGCGCGACAGCACCGGGCCCGGTGTGGGCTGGTCATTGCTATGGGTGTTGCTTGGTGGATATGGCCTATTGTTGGTCTTCCAGAATGGCGGATATCGCACCTTGGCCGCCGCCGTACTGGCGATGATGGCGGCCTTGACCTTGGCGCCGACGCGCTGGGCAGATCGCCGTGGCGTGGTGGCATTACTGGCCGCCTGTGTTGGCATGGTGTTGCTGGTGCCAGCCATGGCACTGCTGTTGCCCAAGGGTGCCTATCTGGCCACGGTATTGGCCGCCGCACTGGCCCTGGTCGGCGCAGGCTTGAGCTGGAGAGCAGGCAAGGAACAGAGCCATCTGTTGCAGTGGGCGGGGCTGGTCGGCCTGTCGTTGGCGGTACCCTTGGTGGCAAGACACTGGCGTCAAGATGATGGCTGGTGGCCAGTCATGGGCTGGGCTGGCTATGTCTGGTTGACCGTGGCCATTGCTCGGTTTGCGGGCTGGTGGCGCCCTGCGCCCATCGGGTTGGCCATGCCGGTCGGGTTACTGCTGATTCTGGCCCTGATCATCCCTGTGATGGGCAACTATTACATGGGCACCCGTTTCAGCCAGGTCGGTAAAGATCTACAAGGCCGCGAACAGCACTGGAGCGATGTGCTGGCATTGGTCAGCACCCCTAGGGGCGTGATGTTTGGCGACGGCAAAGGCCGTTTCATCGATGACTATTATTGGCACAACCGCAAGAGCGAATCCCCTGGGGCATTTGCCATTCGGGATGAGGCGGGGCGCTATCTGAAGCTGGTCGCGCCACGCTACATCGGTGGGTTTGGCGATGTGGTGCGGGTGGGGCAGCGTGTCAGCGTGGGTAGCGGCCAAGGGCTGACCTTATCGGCCATGGCCCGCAGCAGCGAGCCGGGCGGTATTCTGCACGCAACGGTTTGCGACAAATGGTTGCTGTACCCTTTCAATTGCCTGTACGCCCAGGTCAACAGTATCGGTACACAATGGCAACCAATCACGGTCGAGCTGAAAGGCAACCGGGTATTGGACCAATGGTCATGGCTGAGGCCGACGGTGCTCTCCCTGGCGACCAACAATACCAATGACAGCCGTAGCATCGATATCAGCGATATCCGGCTGACCGATGGTCAGGGCCGCTCGTTGCTGAGCAATGGTGATTTCAAGCAGGGGTTGGCGCACTGGTCCTACACCAGCGATCGGCATCACTTGCCCTGGCATGCCAAGAATATGTGGCTGCACGTCTACTTCGAACAAGGGCTGATCGGCGTATTGATATTCAGTACCTTGATTCTGGCCGCGCTGGTGGCCCTGCGTGACAAGATGCGGCGTGGTGACGAACTGGCGCCGTTGTTGATGGCCGCGATTATCGCGGCCTGTGCAGTTGGGCTATTTGACAGCCTGCTGGATTTCACCCGGATCGAGTGCCTGGTCTTCTTATTGCTGTGGCTATCGCTGATGCGGAGCGATACGCGGCCTGTCAAGGCTTCGCCACCTTCTCGCGGATCAGCTCGTCGATGAATTTG
Source organism: Chitinivorax tropicus (assembly GCF_014202905.1). NCBI lineage: Bacteria > Pseudomonadati > Pseudomonadota > Betaproteobacteria > Chitinivorax > Chitinivorax tropicus. The sequence continues at coordinate 65,130 of NZ_JACHHY010000008.1, forward strand.
GCTGGAATGGCGTAGCTGATCCCTGATGGTGCCGAGAGCGCAGCCTCTTTGGTGCCTTTGACAAACACCATATTGATGATGCCGATGACTTTGCCCGTGTCAGGGTCAAAGACCGGGCTGCCGCTGTTGCCAGGGTAGGCGGTGGCATCCAGCTGCAGAATATTGAAACTGCCTTGTTTCAGTCGATTGACCACGCGCGGGTCGAGCTGTCTGGAGTTCATTGCTGGCAGCACAATGGGCGAAATGGCCGACACATAGCCCAGGTGTGTGGCTGGATGCAGCCCCAGCGCCATGCCGATCGGGTAGCCAGTGAACGCAATCCGTTGTCCTTCTCTGATGCTGTCCGAATCACCCAATGCCAAGGTGGGCAGGCCACTGCCGGCAATTTTGATGACCGCCAGATCATGCGATGGGTCTTGTACCAGCACCGTGCCCTCGCGAAATATCGTGCGATCGTCCTGGCGGATCACGATACCCAGCTTTTCCTGCTGATCACTGGCGACAACCCGTGGGATCACATGGGAATTGGTGATGATCGTGTTGCCATCGGCCACCACAAAGCCGGTGCCCATGATGCTGAGCGGTGGCTGGCGGGTAGGGTTGTGTGTGCCGATCGCGACGATGCTGGGTTTGATCTTATCGATGATGTCTGGCAGACCATTGCCCCACGTCAAGGTTGGCACACACGCGCACAAAGCACCCAAAAGCAGCGTGCGGCGTATATGGCGGTGGCGTGTCATGAACCTTCTCCTGTTTCAGGGTGTCGTACAGGGGCAGTATAAACGAAAGGTCTACATCAAACGCAGTCGAAACCAGGTTCTGTTGACATGGCCGCGTGGTCTGTATTGAATCGAGTCTGGGCGGCGTCCATGTTGGCGCTTGCTGAATTCGCTGATGATACAGTGCTCATGCGGTCTGGTTTTTGCAGAAACCCTGCCAAAGAGCCAGGTGTTACCCTCAAAATGATTCGGTGCCGGATACAAGGCCATGTCAACAAAGCCGGACCGACACGACATAACAAAAACTTAACGCAATGGTCATGTTGCTGGCATGCACCCGCACTACCTTTGCAAAAGTCGAACAAAGTGGAGAAAGCAATGTTACATGCTCGAGCCGACGAACAATTGCATGGCGCTTGCCGCCTGTCCGTAACTTTGGCGACAACCCGTGATGAAGTTCTGGAAGCGCAACGCCTGCGTTATCAGGTGTTTGCCGAGGAATTGGGTGCCCGCCTCGATGGCCAAGAGCCAGGAATCGATCAGGATATGTTCGACCCCTTCTGTGAACACCTGCTGGTGCGTGATGACACCACGGGCGAGGTGGTCGGCACCTATCGGATACTGGCGCCATCTGCCGCTCGGAAGATCGGCAATTACTATTCAGAATCTGAATTTGATCTGGTGCGGTTGGCGAATCTGCGCAATCGGATGGTTGAGGTGGGGCGTTCCTGCGTGCATCGAGACTATCGCTCGGGAGGCGTGATCACGCTGCTGTGGTCGGGGCTGTCCAACTACATGGTGCGCAACGGATATGAATATCTGATGGGCTGCGCCAGCATCAGCATGGCTGATGGTGGACACAATGCCGTAGCCATCTATGATCAGATCAAGGATCAGCATCTCAGTCCGGTCGAATGGCGGGCCTTTCCGCGTTGTCCTTTGCCCATGCAGGCCATCGGTGGGAGCAAGGATATCAGTCTGCCGCCTTTGATCAAAGGCTACCTGCGGGTTGGGGCCATGGTGTGCGGTGAGCCAGCGTGGGACCCGGACTTCAATACCGCTGATCTGCTGATGCTGTTGCCAATGGCGCAAATGAATCGACGTTATTTGCGGCATTTCGTGAATCGTTGATCACTTGCCGATGGCCAAAACGCTACAATTGCGGGTTCCAGCCGGCCAAGCCGGCACCCTGATTGTGGAGTAGCAGTGAGCAAAACCTGGTTTCCTGCCCGCTTGTGGCGTATTGCGCGTCTGACCCTGCATCTATTCAAAGGCGTGTTGATCGTTGCTTCCCGCTTTGCAACGGCAGATCGCGATCTGCGCGTTGCCATCATCCAACGCTGGTCACGGCAGATGATGGCGTTACTGCATTTCGAAGTGCGTGTGGTGGGCACGCCACCCGGTGTATACCCTGGCAATACACTGTTGGTCGCCAATCACGTGTCGTGGATCGATATCTTCGTCCTGAATTCCATCACCGTATCGCGTTTCGTCGCGAAATCCGAAGTACGTGGCTGGCCCATCATCGGCTGGTTATGTGCCCATACCGGTACTTTGTTCATCGAACGGCAAAAGAAGCGGGATACGGCCCGCGTGGGCAATGTGGTATCCGCTTCGCTGGCAGAAGGGGATTGCATTGCCATGTTTCCCGAGGGCACCACTGCCGATGGTACCTTTCTACGGGTATTCAATGCTTCGTTGTTTCAGCCGATACTTGATTCGCAGGGCAAGGTGCAGCCGGTGGGGCTGCGTTATCTGCACGTCGATGGCCAGCACTCCCTTGCCCCAGCATACACCGACAATCTATCGCTGATCGCATCGATCTGGCGCATTGTGTCCGCCAAGCAGACCATTGCCGAGCTGCACTTCTGCCGCCAATTGGATGCGGAGGGCGCTCACCGGCGTCATCTATGCAGAGAGTCGGAAGCCATCATTGCCACTGCGCTAAATCTGCCGCTGCTGCACAAGGGAGCTGAAAAACCTGGCGGTCATCCAGACGAATCGCAGTAAGGCTGCCGCCCCAAAGGCAGCCGGTGTCGATGGCGGCCAGATCGTCCCGCAGGCACAGGCCCAATGCGGACCAGTGCCCACATACGATAGGTTGGCCGGCGCTGCGTCGCCCTGGGGCGTCAAACCACGCGCATAGCGTCGCTGGCGCGTCGGGCAGCTCACCCTTGAATGCCAGATCAATGTCGCCATCCCGTGTGGTCAGGCGCATGCGTGTCATCGCATTGACAATCAGCCGGAGTCGATCCCAGCCCTGCAGATCATCATGCCAGCGCTTGGGCTCGTTACCATACATGTGCCGGAACAGCTCGCTGTGATTCGGCCCCCGCAGCCAGGCCGATACTTCGTCAGACAGCGCCAAGGCTTGCTCGGCAGACCATTGTGGCAACAAGCCGGCATGGACCATCAGCCAGCCTTGTTCCCAATGTACCAGGGGCTGGTGCCGCAGCCAATCGAGCAGGACGGGCGCGTCGGGGGCGGCCAATAGCGGTGCCAATGTGTCTGTCTTGTGCAGCCTGCCATGGCCGGCGGCGACAGCCAACAGATGCAGATCGTGGTTGCCCAGCACCATGCGGATCTGGTCGCGATGTGTGTAAGCCCAGCGCAACATGTCCAGCGAGCCTGGCCCGCGATTCACCAGATCGCCGGTCAGCCAGAGGCGATCGGCTGCCGGGTCGAACCGGATCTGCTCCAACAGGGATTGAAAGGGCTCGAAACAGCCTTGGATGTCGCCTATCGCGTAAAGGGCCATATGTATTCAATCTGCAAACAAGATGCCTCATTATATCGACCCGTCGGTCGCCTGGATGGGGCGTGGTAAAATTGCCACCTGTTTTATCTGTTGGCCATCCTGTTTGGCATGGCTGTGTTTGATGTTGACCGAAGCCACCCCATGCCGCCACCCAGTCTGAATGCCCCTCAACGAGAAGCCATCGAGTATGTGGATGGCCCATTGCTGGTGCTTGCCGGGGCGGGCTCCGGTAAAACCCGCGTCATCACCCACAAGATCGCCTACCTGATCAATGAATATGGCCTGGCTGCCCGACATATCGCCGCCATCACCTTCACCAACAAGGCTGCGCGTGAGATGCAGGAGCGGGTGGAGGGGCTGCTGCATGGCAGTGCTTCGCGTGGGTTGACGGTGTGTACCTTCCACAGCCTGGGCATGCAGATCATGCGCCAGGAATCCAAGCGTATCGGTTATAAGCCGCAGTTCTCGATTCTGGACGCCAACGATGGTTACAAGATCATCAGCGATATCCTGAAAACCACCGACAAAGAGGAAATCCGCCGGGTGCAAAGCACGATCTCGCGCTGGAAGAACGACTTTGTCTCACCTGAAGACGCACTGAGCACCGGCAATCACGAGGGGGAGTTCCACGCTGCCCGCTGCTATCGGGCGTATCAGGATACTTTGTTTGCCTACCAGGCAATGGATTTCGATGACCTGATCCGTTTGCCGGTCGAGCTGTTCAAACAAGACGAAGAAGCCTTGGAAAAGTGGCGTACCAAGCTTAAATATCTGTTGATTGACGAATGCCAGGATACCAACACCTGCCAATACACCTTGGTCAAGCAGCTGACCGGGCGGTGGGGGAAATTCACCGCTGTGGGCGACGATGACCAGTCGATCTATGCCTGGCGGGGTGCCAATATGGAAAACCTGCGTCTCTTGCAGCAGGACTACCCCAACCTGAAACTGATCAAGCTGGAGCAGAACTATCGCTCTACCGCACGCATCCTGCGCGCCGCCAACGCAGTGATCCGCAACAACCCCAAATTGTTTGAAAAGACCTTGTGGAGCGAGCTTGGCGAAGGGGACCCGATCCAGATCCTGGCAGTCAAAGATGATGAACACGAAGCGGAGATGGTGTCCATGCGTCTGCTCGCGCACAAATTCGAGCACGGCAAGCGCTTTCTGGACTACGCGATTCTGTACCGTGGCAACCATCAGGCTCGGGTGATCGAGCAGGCGCTACGCAATCAACGCATTCCCTATGTGATGAGCGGTGGCCAGTCCTTCTTCGATAAGGCCGAGATCAAGGATGTGATTGCCTACCTGCGTCTGCTGGCCAATCAGGACGATGACCCGGCATTCATCCGCGCTGCGACCACGCCCAAGCGCGGCATTGGCAATACAACGCTGGAACGGCTCGGCACCTATTCCGCAGAGCGCCACATCAGCCTGTTTTCAGCTGCCACCGCGCCCGGCATGGAAATGCAGCTGCAAGAGAAGCAGCTCGGCCCATTGCGGATGTTCTGCGACTTCATCAACCGCATGCAGTGGCGGGCCGAGCGTGAGCCTGCTGGTGTAGTGTTGATGGACATCCTTAAAGCCATCGATTATGAAATCTGGTTGTATGACTCAGAAGAAGGCAAGGCTGGCGAAACCAAGTGGAAAAACGTCATGGACTTTGTCGGCTGGGTCACCAAAAAGGGGGAAGAAGACGGCAAGACCCTGATCGAGCTGGCTCAAACCATTGCATTGATCACCATGATGGAAAGCCGTGATCAGGCCGAGATCGACGCGGTACGCATGACCACCTTGCATGCGTCGAAAGGGTTGGAGTACCCGCATGTGTTTCTGGTCGGGTGCGAAGAGGGCATCCTGCCGCACCGCGAGTCGATCGATAACGGCATGGTCGAGGAGGAACGCCGCTTGATGTATGTCGGCATCACCCGTGCGCAGTGGAGCCTGACCATCACCCACGCCATGAAACGCAGGCGGGCCGGGGAGTGGACTGTGTGCGAGCCATCCCGGTTTCTAAGCGAGCTGCCCGCCGATGATATCCGCTGGAATGGCAAGCCTGGTGAGAAACGCGAGCTGAGCGTCGAGGAGAAGAAATCCCGCTCGGCGGCCTTGTTGGCGTCTTTGCGTCAGAAGACCGGCCAATCCTCTAGCCAATGAATATCGGCATGGATAGATTCATCTGTTAGGTCGGCGTGGTTTCTGCCGATGCAAAATGTCATATCGGGCGATGACCCCAGTCGGATAAATCAGTAGAATCGAAACCCTTTCCCCAAAATTGTCAGGAATCGAGCAATGCGTACCTCGCAGTTTTTTCTGTCCACTCTCAAAGAAGCGCCGAATGAAGCGGAGCTGCCCAGCCACAAGCTGATGCTGCGCGCAGGTCTCATCAAACGTCTTGGTAGTGGTCTGTACACCTGGATGCCATTGGGCCTGAAAGTGTTGCGCAAGGTGGAAGCCGTGGTGCGTGACGAAATGAACAAGGCCGGCGCGCTGGAGCTGCTGATGCCTGCTGTCCAGCCTGCCGAGCTGTGGCAGGAGTCAGGCCGTTGGGCGCTGTTTGGGCCGCAGATGCTGAAGATCAAGGATCGCCATGATCGTGACTTTTGCTTTGGCCCAACGCACGAAGAGGTGATCACTGATATTGCCCGTGCCGAAATCAAGAGCTACAAGCAGCTGCCGCTGAATTTCTTCCAGATCCAGACCAAATTCCGTGACGAAATCCGTCCCCGTTTTGGTGTGATGCGCGCACGCGAGTTCGTGATGAAGGATGCTTACTCCTTCCATACCGAGCAGCCCAGCCTGCAAGCCACCTATGACGTGATGTACAAGGCATATTCGAATGTCTTTACCCGACTGGGGTTGAAATTCCGTGCCGTGGCGGCTGACACCGGTGCCATCGGTGGTGATGGTTCACATGAATTTCACGTATTGGCTGACTCTGGCGAAGACGCGCTTGCCTATTGCCCAAGCTCGGAGTACGCAGCCAACTGCGAACTTGCTGCGGCATTGCCGCCGACCGCGCCACGCGCACAGCCTGCCGAAGCGATGCGCGATGTGGACACCCCGAAGCAGACCACCTGCGAACAAGTGGCCGAGCTGCTGGATATCCCGTTGTCCCGCACCGTCAAATCGATCGTGTTGATGTCAACCGACGGACAACTGCAGTTGTTGTTGCTACGCGGCGACCATGCGCTGAACGAAATCAAAGCGGGCAAGCTGCCCGGATTGGCTGATTTCCGCTTTGCCACGGAAGAAGAAATCCGAGGCTTCTTCAACTGCCCACCCGGCTTCCTCGGCCCAGTCGGTGTCGATCGCAGCCGGATTCGCGTCATTGCGGATCATACCGTGGCGGCCATGAGTGATTTCGTAGTCGGTGCCAATAAACCGAAATTCCATATCGCGGGTGTGAACTGGACGCGTGACCTGCCCGAGCCGGATCTGGTGGCGGATATCCGCAACGTGGTTGCAGGGGACCCCAGCCCGGATGGTAAAGGCACACTGGAGATTTGCCGGGGCATTGAAGTCGGTCATATCTTCCAATTGCGCACCAAGTATTCCTCCGCCATGGGTTGCACCTATCTCGACAAAGACGGCAAGACCCAGCCGATGGAGATGGGCTGCTATGGCATTGGCGTGTCACGCATCGTTGGGGCCAGCATCGAGCAGAATTTCGACGAAAAGGGCATTCTCTTTCCTGCGGCCATGGCGCCATTCGTGGTGGCTGTCGTGCCTGTCGGCTATTACCGTAGCGAACAGGTCAAGGAGGCCGCAGATAAGCTGTATGCCGAGTTGCTGGCCGCAGGTGTCGATGCGGTGCTCGATGATCGTGATGAACGCCCTGGTGTGATGTTTGCTGATATGGAGCTGATCGGCATCCCGCACCGCATCACCGTGGGTGAGCGCGGCTTGAAAAACGGTGAAATCGAGTATCAAGCCCGCACCGATGCAGCCGCCAGCACCCTCCCGTTGGCCGAGGCTGTCGCGCAGATCAAGCAAAAACTGGGTATGTAAGGTATGTCTGCGGTCGTCATTCGTCGTGCAACTGTAGAGGATGCACCGGCTGTTGCACGAATCTTCGAAGATCAAGCCGCTGTGGCAGGCACCATGCAGGTGCCTTGGCCGCAGGCCGACAATTGGCGTAAACGCCTGCTAGATCAATCTGTTGATCAGGTTGAGCTGGTGGCCATGGTCGATGGCGGGGTGGTCGGCATAGCGGGTATCCGGTGCGAATCCAAACTACGCAGACGGCACGTGGGATATATCTGGATGGCGATTGCAGACCGCTGGCAGGGTAAAGGGGTGGGCAGTTGCATGATGGCTGAGCTGATTGATCTGGCTGACAGCTGGTTCAACCTGACCCGCCTGGAATTGACCGTCTATACCGACAATGTGGCAGCGGTGGCGTTGTATCGCAAGTTCGGTTTTGTGATTGAGGGGGAGCATGTGCAACATGCTTTCCGCAACGGTGAGTTCGTCAATTCCTATTGCATGGCGCGGCTGCGCCCAGTGGCGGAGATGAGCCATGCTTGAGCTGCTGCATATCCGCCGTGCCGAGATACAAGACGCCAAGGCCTTGACGGCATTGTTCGAACAGCCCGCTGTGCATCGGCACATGCTGCAACAACCATATCCCATCGCCACGGTCTGGCAGGATTTCCTGCAACCCTCACTCCTCCGGCATGTGCTGGTGGCTGAATGCGACAGCCAAGTGGTGGGTGAAATCATGCTGGATGGCTATACCAACCCTGCCCGCAAGCATGTTGCCAGTATCGCCATGGCTGTCCATACCGATTTCCAGGGCCAAGGTGTTGGCAGTCGATTGATGACAAGTGCATTGGATTTGGCGGATAATTGGCTGAATCTTCAACGGCTTGAGCTGCAGGTGTTTTGCCGCAATGAGCCCGCGATTGCACTATATAAGAAGCACGGTTTTGAAATAGAAGGCACACTGCGTCGCCATGCGTTTCGAGCTGGGCAGTTTCTCGATGCGTACTGGATGGCCAGGGTAAGGTAAGGATTCATGCGATTTGATCTGGGGCGGGCTTGGGTGCTGGGGGCAGCATTGGCATGGGCGGGGTATGCCTGTGCGGGGGCTCAACTTGAAGAACAGCTGTCTGCCAGCGTGCAGGCCTCGTTGCAACGTGCAGTGGCTGATAATGCTGCACCGCGTCTGGTGTTCGACAACCCAACCGATGCCAACGCCTGGATTGCCGATATGTCTCGACGCCTGGAAAAACGCATGCCCGATCCCGAAGTCCGCAGACAGTTCCTGACCTCTGTTCATTACGAAGCCACCCGTGCCGGCTTGGACCCACAACTGGTGTTGGGGCTGATCCAAGTGGAATCAGGCTTTCGCAAATATGCAGTATCCAGTGTCGGTGCCAGAGGGTTCATGCAGGTCATGCCATTCTGGGTGCGTTCCATTGGCACCAGTGAGCACAACCTGTTTCACCTGCGCACCAATCTCCGATATGGCTGCACCATTTTGCGGCACTATCTCGACCTCGAAAAAGGCAACCTGTTCCGCGCTCTGGGCCGTTATAACGGCAGCCTTGGCAAGCCGGAATACCCCAATATGGTGCTAGGCGCCTGGAAGCGGTTCTGGAACTACCCAGTGACAACCGCCAGCGCTGAAGCAGCACCGGCCATCAAGGGGTGATCGATTTTTGAAATGGGCAGCTTGGCTGCCCATTTTTCATGATGAAAGCAGTAGGAGACGACAATGGAAAAACGGGTCAAATTAGGTTTTCTGACACTCATGCTTACCTGTTGCATGAGCGTCATGGCATCAGGCGGTGGCGGCGGCGGTAATTGGGGAGACAAAGTGGCAGAGCCACAGCGCGCTGCTCGCAAGCAAGACCCGGACTACGCCGCAGGGCAAGCCGCCATCAAGGCGGAAGATTGGCCGCGTGCGATCGAGGCCATGAATAAAGTTGTGGCACGCAACCCCAGACACGCCGATGCTTACAATTGGCTAGGGTATGCCTACCGTAAACAAGGCGATCTCCCAAACGCCTTCAAACATTATGAGCAAGCACTGGCGATTGACCCCAAGCACCTGGGGGTGCATGAGTATTTGGGCGAGGCCTATTTGATGGCCAATGATCTGCCCAATGCAGAAAAGCAACTGGCCGAGTTGGACAAATTGTGCTGGTTCACCTGCGAGGAGTTTCGCGACCTGAAAGCCCATATCCAGGCATACAAGGCCAAGCAGGCAGCACAACCAGCGCAACAGTAGGCAAGTGTTTGCCTATTTGGCTACGGCGATGCGGGGCAATCAGCGGCGCGAGTCTGTTGCCAGGTCCGGTGTGTGATGAACCATGTGGGCGCGGTGCGAGTTGAATGTCAGACTGGCACATAGGGATGAATCGTTTTCTATCAATCCGGTGCGCCTGGCATCTGGCTCTGCTTCAAACCCGGATCGGCAAGCGCCGCACAACCACACTAACCGCGCTTGGTCCCCATCTCAAAGCATGACCAGTCAGCTTGGTTGCATCCCCTTGGTGCTTGGCTCAGCCTGCTGTGCCGTGGCAGCCGGTTTGGCCGGTTCAGGGGAGGGCAGGTACAAGGGGCCTTTGAAGCCGCAGGCATTCAACAGGGTCAGCAATGTCAGGATGCAGATCAGGCGCATGGCATGGGGTCTTTATGGCAGAATCGAAATCTTAGCAGAATTTGCCCACCCCCTTCCGTGGATTGTATATATGGATGAATCGGATTTTCTGGATGCCGCTGAAGCGGTATTCAATCGTATTGAGACGGCCATTGACGCAAGTGGCCTGGATATCGAGTGCAATCTGAACGAATCGGTCATGGAGTTGGAATTCGACGATGGCACCAAAATCATCGTCAATCGCCACACGCCCAACCGCGAGCTGTGGATTGCGGCCAGAAGTGGCGGATTTCATTATGCCTGGCGTGATGACGCATGGCGCAATACACGCGATGGCAGCGAGTTTTTCGCAAGCCTGGCCCGATTGGTCAGTGATCAGGCTGGTGATGTCTTTCAGTTTTGAATCAGCTCGTTGACGCCACCGGTGCTTTCTTGATGCTGGAATGGCCGCTTGCGGGGTTATTTGCCTCGGCTTTTCTTTCTGCCACGATCCTGCCAGGCAATTCTGAGCTGGCACTGTTCGCCTATCTTAAGCTGGTGCCTGGGCAACCGTGGTTGCCCGTTGCCATCGCTACACTCGGCAATACCTTGGGTGGTCTAAGCTCATATGGTGTCGGTCGTTTGGCGGCCTCGCCATCCGAGAACCGTGCCACCCGCTGGTTGCGACAATATGGCGTGCTGGCGTTGCTGCTATCCTGGGTGCCATTGATCGGTGATGCGTTGTGTATCGGGGCTGGGTGGCTGCGTCTGAAATGGTGGTGGGTGACGCTGGTATTGTTGATCGGCAAGGCACTGCGCTATGTTGCAATTGCATATGCGATGATGTGAAAACCCTATCAACTATATTGTTTTTCTGAAATTTTTTGCAAAAAAACTAGCTTATTCCGGTAAAATCAACCTATCTTCTTGTGCTTTGCAGCAATTACCTGAACCGGCCCATGAACGCTAGACTGCGCGAAATTCCGTATAACTACACATCGTTTTCCGATCGAGAAATCGTGATCCGATTGCTGGGCGAGCCCGCTTGGCAGCAGCTTGATCATTTGCGCGCCGAACGCAAGACCGGGCGATCTGCCCGGATGCTGTTCGAGGTGCTGGGCGATATCTGGGTGGTACAACGCAATCCATATCTACAAGACGATCTGCTGGAGAACCCGAAGCGGCTGGTGGCGCTGGTGGATGCCATGCGCCACCGGATCGGTGAGATCGAGCGCCGTCGGCTGGGCAACCCGCAGGTAGGCACATTGCTGCGGGCGGCGGATGAGGCGGTGGGCCGTTTCCACATGTGGTTTGCTGAAATCAAGGCGCTACGGGCCAAGATCCTCAAGCGCATGGATCACCTCACCCGGCGCGACAATATCCTGTTTGATGGCTTGGCTCGGGTGTCGCATGTAACCGATGCGACAGACTGGCGGGTTGAATACCCTTTTGTCGTCTTGTCGCCGGATTCTGAGGCGGAGATAGCCGCACTGGTGAAGGCCTGTATTGAACTGGGCCTGACTATCATCCCGCGTGGGGGCGGCACTGGTTACACGGGTGGCGCCGTACCATTGACGCCCTTTTCAGCGGTGATCAATACCGAAAAGCTCGACCGACACCAAGGGGTGGAGTATCTGGAGTTGCCGGGCCTGACAGGCAAGCGGGCGACCATTCAATGTGGAGCGGGGGTGGTCACGGCCCGGGTCAGTGAGGCGGCGTCTGCCAGCGGGCTGGTATTCGCGGTGGACCCAACGTCGGCAGAGGCATCCTGTATCGGTGGTAATGTCGCCATGAATGCCGGCGGCAAAAAGGCGGTGCTGTGGGGCACAGCGCTGGATAACCTGGCCTCATGGCGCATGGTGGATCCGAGCGGCAATTGGGTGCTGGTCGAACGCCTGGAGCACAACTTCGGAAAAATCCACGATGTGGAGCTGGCCCGATTTCGTGTGACCCGTCTCAAAGAGGATGGCCAGACTAAACTGTCGGAGACAATACTGGAGATCCCTGGCCGCCAGTTCCGTAAGGTGGGGCTGGGGAAGGATGTGACGGATAAATTCCTGGCGGGCTTGCCTGGGGTGCAGAAGGAGGGGACTGACGGCATCATCACATCAGCCCGGTTCGTGTTGCACAAAATGCCAGCCCATACCCGGACGGTCTGTCTCGAATTCTTTGGCGAAGTGTCGCGTGCGACACCTGCCATCGTTGAGATCAAAAACTACCTGGATGCCCACCCGCTGGTTCAGCTGGCTGGGCTGGAGCATCTGGATTGGCGCTATGTCCGAGCGGTGGGTTACGCCACCAAGGCCAAGTCCCGTGGCCGACCCAAGATGGTATTGATTGCCGATATTGTCTCGGATGACGAAGCCGCAGTCGGTGAAGCAGCCTCACAAGTCGTCAGATTGGCCAATGCGCGGTCGGGCGAGGGTTTCATCGCGGTCAGCCCGGAGGCTCGCAAGAAGTTCTGGCTGGATCGGGCGCGCACTGCAGCCATTGCCAAACACACCAATGCCTTCAAGATCAATGAGGACGTGGTGATCCCACTGGAGCGGCTGGGCGACTATTCCGATGGTATCGAGCGCATCAATATCGAGCTGTCGATCGCCAACAAGCTGAAGCTGTTGGATCAATTGTCGGCATTTTTCAGCGGCGATCTGCCGATGGACGATGGTGATGCCGGTGCGGTGGGGCATGATGAATTGATCGGTGATCGCCGTGCCGTGGCGCTCAAGCGGATTGCGGATGTCCGTGAGCGCTGGCAATGGATTGCCGACAATCTCGACTCGGCATTCGAGATGTATGTTACCGGCTTCCCTGGCGCCCCGCTGGAGCGCGAGATATCGGCAGAGGAAACACCGCAGAGCGTTTTCCATGCCATGCGTGACACCATGTTGCGCATGTCTTGGAAGCGGGAGGTGCTGGTTGATCTCGAAGCGTTGTTCACTGGTAAGGTTGATGAACCGATTCGCAACAAGCTGCATAAGATCCACGGCAAAGTGCTGCGGGGCCGGGTGTTTGTTGCTTTGCACATGCATGCGGGCGATGGAAACGTCCATACCAACATCCCGGTGAACTCTGATGACTACGTGATGTTGCAGACTGCCCATCAGGCCGTGGCGCGTATCATGGTGCTGGCACGTAGCCTGAATGGGGTGATCTCGGGCGAGCACGGTATTGGCATCACTAAGCTGGAGTTCCTCACCGAGGACGAGTTGCGCCCCTTTGTCGAATACAAACAACGTATCGATCCGGAAGGCCGATTCAACAAGGGCAAGCTGTTGCCTGGCGCAGATCTGCGCAATGCCTATACTCCGTCTTTCGAGTTGCTGGGGGTCGAATCCTTGATCCTGGAGCAATCCGACATCGGCAAGATTGCGGATTCGGTCAAGGACTGCTTGCGTTGCGGCAAATGCAAACCCGTCTGTAATACCCACATTCCACGCGCCAATTTGCTGTACAGCCCACGTAACAAGATCCTGGGTGTCGGCTTGCTGACTGAAGCATTCTTGTATGAAGAACAGACCCGGCGCGGCGTGTCGCTCAAGCATTTTGATGAGCTGTCTGATGTGGCTGACCATTGCACCGTCTGCCATAAATGCGTGAACCCTTGTCCAGTCAAGATTGACTTTGGTGATGTATCCGTCGCCATGCGTAATTTCCTGCGGCGGACAGGCAACAAGAAATTCAATCCTGGCGCGGCGGCGGCCATGGCGTTTTTGAATGCCAAAGACCCGGCCACCATCAAATTCATCCGCAAGGGGATGATCGAGTGGGGCTTCAAGGCACAACGTGCCGGACACAAGCTGTTGGGCCACTTGGCCAAACCACAGCTGGCGGCGCCACCCTCGACGGTGGGTAAGGCTGAAATCAAGTCGCAGGTCATCCACTTCATCAATAAACCGATGCCCGGCAAGCTGCCCAAGAAAACCTCGCGTGCCTTGCTGGATATCGAAGACCCGACCATGGTGCCTGTCATTCGAGACCCGCAAAAGACCAGCGAGGACACCGAGGCAGTGTTCTATTTCCCCGGCTGTGGCTCCGAGCGCCTGTTCAGCCAAGTGGGGCTGGCCACTCAGGCCATGCTCTACCATGTCGGGGCAACCACGGTTCTGCCGCCAGGGTACCTGTGCTGCGGTTATCCACAAGCAGCCAGTGGCAATGAGGACAAAGGCCAAGCCATTACCACCGAGAATCGGGTGTTGTTCCATCGTGTTGCCAATACCCTGAACTATCTCGACATCAAAACGGTGATCGTGTCCTGTGGCACTTGTATGGATCAGCTTACCAAGTATCAATTCGAGCAGATCTTCCCCGGCTGTCGTTTGCTCGATATCCATGAGTACCTGCTGGAGAAGGGCGTCAAGCTGGATGGGGTGGCGGGGATGAAGTACATGTATCACGACCCCTGCCATTCACCGATGAAGACGCATCAGCCGCTGAAGGTGGTCAATGAATTGATGGGGGATAAGGTGGCGCTGACCGAGCGTTGCTGCGGGGAATCTGGCACCTTAGCGGCCACCCGGCCAGACATCTCGACCCAGGTTCGTTTCCGTAAACAGGAGGAGCTGGAAAAAGGCGCACAACAGATTCGTGATGCCGACCCGCAAGCCCAGGTGAAGGTGTTGACCTCCTGTCCGGCTTGCTTGCAGGGTTTGAGTCGTTATCAAGGGGATATCGCGGCAGAGGCCGACTATATCGTGGTCGAAATGGCCAAAGCCATCTTGGGTGAGGACTGGCTGCCCGATTACATCGCCAAAGCTCGCCAGGGCGGGGTTGAGCGCGTCTTGTTGTAATCCACCGGATTGATTGAGTAGACCAAGCCAGCGACCTACTGACCCAGGCGCTGGCTTTTTTCATGGCAACGGGTAAAAACATATCACTGGAACTGCCAGGGGTTGAGGGACGGAGAACAGCGAGATGGGTGGTTTGAATGGGCTGGATGATGCTCGTTGGCGTAACAGCGTGATTGCGGCCACTGTCTGTGTAGCGGGTTTGCTATGCGTCTTGTTCAGCAGTTGCCAGCCCAATGTGCAATCTGGGTTATTGCAGACCGGCCAATGGAGGCAGGCGTCCCCATGGCAGTGGTGGACAGCCAGTTGGACACATCTGAATGCCAGACATCTATTGGCCAATCTGCTGGGGTTGCTGGTATGTGCCTGGGTGGCAGCACGATTCAGGCAAGGGCTCTGGTTGCCAGGCGTGCTGTCGGGGAGCGGGGTGGCCACCTTGTTGGGGTTGGCCCATGGGCCGGTTGGTGTGGCCTACTATGGTGGCCTGTCAGGTGCGCTATATGGCGTCTACGCTTGGCTTGCCCTGGTGCTGATACAGGAAGCAACCCAGCGGCGGCAGCGACTCATTGGGCTGCTGCTGCTGATCGGAGAGCTGGCCAAAGTAGGCTGGGATTGGTTGCAACCAGCCCAAGGAACGGGCTGGTTGCAGATTGTGGTGGTACCGGCAGCCCACCTGTGGGGGATGGTGGGCGGGCTGTCGCTGGCCGTGTTGATTTATCTGTTACGCCGATAAGCGCCTGCCAGCAAGCCCAGTAGACCGATGGCAGCGAGCCAATCCACCGCGCCACCGCCACTTGAGCCGCCGCCACTGCCGTTGCCGGTGGCAGCGGTGATGTTGATGGATGTGCTGGTAGAGCTGGTCGCGCCAGCGCTGTCGGTAATGGTCACGGAGATCTTGACCGTCCCGGTGCCGGTCGCACGGAACGAGGTCGATAGGTTGTCATCGCTGTCGAGACGGGTAATGGCCGCCCCATCAACCAATGTCCACTTCACCGATCGGATGGTGCGTCCCTCTGCCAGCGCACTCTTTGAGATATCCAACGTCACGCGAACGCCTGCCTCGGCTGTGGTCGGGCCCGTGATGATGGCCTGGGAAGAGGTGGCAGCCTCGATTGCCGCTTTCGCATCCAGAATGCCTGCACCACAGGTAGCGGTGGTGCAATTGCATTGCTCGGTATCATCCGCCCCTTTGGCGGTGGTCGGGCATGCGGGCAAGCTGGAATTGGTCGGGAAAGGCCGTGCCGACGACTTGATGCGCTGGATGACATCGTTGGGTGTCAACAAGGGCTGGGTTCCCATCATCATCGCAGCGACCCCTGCCACGATGGGGGCGGCAAAACTGGTGCCTTTGTCGGCGACCTGATTGATGGCGTAGCTGTTGGCCTCCGGGCCAAACAAACCCGTGTTGCTGGTGGTGGAGATGCCATAGACACATGGTGTAGTCTTGCACTGGCCGCCCGGCGCAGAGATCGCGGTTTCCGGCCCGGTATTGGCATAGTAGGGTTTCAAGCCATCATTGCGGACGGCGCTCACGGTCAGCACGCCGTTGCAATTACCTGGGCTGGTGACACTGGTCGCACTCTCATTGCCGCTGACGGTGACAACCAGCACACCCTTGGCAGCCAGCTGTGTAATGGCATCCTGATAAGGGGCTGTGCAAGAGCCGGTGCCGCCGATACTCATGTTCAGCACTCGTGCAGGGTTGGGATTGTCCGGCACACCCGGTACCGAAATCCCGCCCGCCCACAGCATGCCTGCAATGATGTCATCATCAAACCCGCCGCATTTGCCCAATACCCGCACAGGCAGTATCTTCGCCCCCCAATTGACCCCCGCGATGCCCAGCGCATTGTCACCGATTGCGGCTGCAATGCCGGCCACCTTGGTGCCATGCCAGGAGCTGTTGGTGGGGCTCTTGATTGGGCAGGTGGCAAAATAGGGATTGTTGATATCTTCGGTACTCATGAATGTACCGGTGTCGGACGGGTCGCTGTCACGGCCATCGCCATCATTGGAATCCAATGCAACAGAAATGAAGTCGTAACCCGGCAGCAGTTTGTTGGAAAAATCGGGGTGATCGAGCCGGATACCCGTATCCAGCACCGCAATTGCAACTTTACTGCTTCCCCTGGTCAAATCCCAGGCGCCGATCGCGTTGATTGCTCCGGGCTCGGTCGATTGCAGGTACCATTGCGTGTTGAAGTGGGGGTCACTGGGAATTGCCTTGGCAAACTTGCGTTCGCTGGGTACGGCGTATTCCACATCATTTTGCTTGGCAAATCGGGCAACAAGCTCGGCAGAGGAGACATCGGCGGCATGGATGACCTGCAGCTGAGATGTCAGATGGCTGGATGTGATCTGTTGGCTGCCCGCGATCTGAGCAAACCGGGAACGTCGCTCTTCAGCGGATTGCGCCAACTTGACGGATGGTGAATTGGCTTTGAACTTGACGATGACCCTGCCAGCGCTGGCAGGTACATCGCTGGCATAGGTGGGCATGGCGCTGGGTACAATCAGGAGCCCCGCCAGCAGAGAAAAAACGGATTTCATAAAAGTTGTGTTCCGCATTAAGACCACCAAATGACGGATCAGGTGTCAAAGTCCGCACATCAAGATGGGTTGATTGGCTTCATTTTCCTGGCTGTAACAATCACTTGCGACAGCACATTGGTTCGCATTCTAACGATTGGATGCCCATTTGCGAATGGTCGGTTGAGGCCGCCAAGTGGGACGGATATGGAAAATGCCCGCAAGTCGGTGATTTCTCGGTTAAAATATTCACATGTAATAATTCCCTGCAGGGGAATATGTAACCAAATCAATAAGGATCAGGTATGTCACTACGTATTATCACCACAGGCGGAACCATCGATAAAATCTATTTCGATGCCAAAAGCAACTATGAGATTGGCGAGCCCATGGTGACATCGATTTTGGAAGAAGGCTTGGCCACTGTGCCACACGTGGTGCAGCCCATCCTCAGAAAAGACAGCCTGGAATTGACCGATGATGATCGACAACTGATCTACGATACGGTGGCTGCAGCACCAGAGCAGCATATCGTCATCACGCATGGCACCGACACCATGCCGGTGACCGCAGCCAAATTGAAATCAATCCAGGGCAAGACCATTGTGCTGACTGGCGCCATGGCACCTGCACGTTTCCGCATCACCGACTCCATTTTTAACATCGGGTGCGCAGTCGCTGCTGCCCAGGCTTTACCCGCAGGTGTGTACATCACGATGAATGGCCGTATCTTCGAAGCGGGTAAGGTGCGCAAAAATCTGGAGCTGGGCCGTTTTGAAGCAACGGAATGACACATGCAGTTGAACCAGGTCACGATTGGCACCGGACAGCTGCCCATATTGTTGCAGTTCTATCAGAAGCTGGGTTTTCGCCTGATCGTGGACAGCCTGCCCAGCTATGTGCGGCTGCAATGCCCTGGTGGTGACGCTACTTTGTCTCTGGAGCATGAAACAGGCGTCAGGCCTGGTGGTATCACCTTGTATTTCGAGTGCCCAGCACTGGATGAGCTGGTTGGCCAGCTACAACAAGCACACATCGCATTTGATCATGGGCCGGTTGACCAGCCCTGGCTATGGCGCGAGGCAAGATTGCGCGACCCGGATGGGAACCGGCTATGCTTGTATCATGCGGGTGACAATCGTATCAATCCACCTTGGCGAATCAAGGAGTCATCGTGACCTGCGAATTATGTGAACAGCCTGGCGGCGAAGTGGTCTGGCAAGATGCAGACTGCCGGGTGGTGAGTGTGGCAGACGAGCACTACCCGGGCTTTTGCCGGGTGATCTGGGCGTGTCATGTCAAAGAGATGACGGATCTGTCGGTGGCGCAGCAGCAGCACTTGATGCGTGTGGTGTTGGCCACGGAGCGGGCTGTTCGCGATCTCCTGCAACCAGACAAGGTCAATCTGGCCAGCCTGGGCAACATGACCCCGCATCTGCATTGGCATGTGATCCCTCGTTTTGCCGATGACCGCCACTTCCCCGGTGCCATCTGGGCGCCGCCAGTCAGGGAGAACATGCCGCGCAGTTTGCCAATTGATTGGCAGTCCAAGCTGCGTGATGCACTATTGCAGCATGTGAATTGAATTGTTGTTTTGTTTGCCAGGGCATCATTATGGAAGATTTCATCAATCTCCCCACCATCAGCACCAGCATGACACCGGACTTTGTCGATTCGAAAACGTGCCGACAATGGCTGGCCTTGCTACCCATGATCAATGTGCCACAAGCACATTTCGAACTTCTGGAAGCCCTGGTCAAATTCAACCGGGCCGAGATCCCGGCGTTGGATCGCTTGAAGGCGTTGGAGATGCTGCGCGAACCGGCTTCCTACCTGAATGATGCGAATGCAAAGCGGTACATTGGGCGATCCCTGCCGATGACCAGTGGTGAGCGTGATATCTGGCAGGCCAATGTGCAGCTTTGGCGGGTGATGGCCAATGGCTACAAGCATTGCCTCAAGGCCGCCGTGGATGGTGATGAGACAGTGACCGAATACACAGCACTGTCCAACCAGCGTAGCCTGCGATACCTGGGTTTGGCATTGCGCGAATACGCAATGGCTTGCCAGGAAATACCGCAAGAGCTGTGGGAAGACCTGCACGGCATGTACAGAGTGGCTGAGCGTGGCCATTCATTGCGCGCGGTGAAGGATTCGATGAATAACCAAGCGCAGGCATCCAGCTGCACTGCGGTGTATGTCCAGGCTTTGTTGCTGGATGTGGCCAAGCCCTCAGGCAGCTCGGCCAAGCACCTGTTGTGGATTGAAAAACTGCTGGATCGCTGGTCGAGCTATGTCACGGTTCACAACGAGCCTCCTGCCTCCACGCCGACCAAGATCATGGTCGATACCGGCGGGAGCGGCATCCTCTATCAGGAAAAGGAGCTGAAGGGCGCTGCCCGTTACCTCGACACCAGTCAGTTGGCCAAGAGCCTGAGCAAACGGATCAAGCTGCTGCGCATGGGCGAGACCCCGACTCAGCTGGGCCTGGGGGATGAGTTCCCCGGTGAGGTCTGTGAGCCATTGCTGCTGACCTGCTTTCAACAGTGGTGCAAAGGTGGTGAAGAGCGTAACTATCAGCGCCGCCCAATCAAGGGCTCCGTGGAAATGGCCTTGACGATGCCCGCCATCCACTATTTCATCAGCGGTGTGCCGTTTGATCAGCCGGCCAAGCCACATGAGATCAAAGGGCAGTCGATCGAGGCTTTCCAGATTTTTGGACATTCGGTCGAAAGCGCTGTCAAGACTGTTGCAACCGGTGTCGGCTTTCCCGCTGAGCGTTGGGAGGTTTTCGATCAGAGCGCAATGGGATATGGCTTGTCCAAGACAGCAGGGACTGGGGAGCGCGTTCAACAGAACCAGCTGGTCGGCATCCGCACCGAGGATGGCGGTGATATGCTGGTCGGGATGTTCCGCTGGTTGATCCAGACGCTCGATGGCCGCCTGCTGGTGGGTATCCGCATGATGCCTGGTATCCCTAAGGCGGTGTCAGTGCGTGCGACGGGCCTCAGCCCTTCTGGTGCGAACATGTTCGTACAGGCATTGCTGTTGCCGGGCTTGGCGGCGTTGCGTTCCGAAATGAGTCTATTGTTGCCGCCTGGCTGGTTCAGACAGAGCCGTATTCTTGAAATGAATCAGGACGATAAGTTGAGACGGGTCAAGCTGCTGTCGCTGCTGGACAGAGGGTCCGATTTTGAACGTATTTCGTTCGAAACCTTGCCGGATCGCTCCGCACCCTGATCTGGGCGCCCGCAGCATGGCGGCAAACTCCTGAGGGCTGATCTGTTGATGACAGATCAGCCTTTGTTTTTACCGGGTGCGAGCCGTGCCTTGCCAACCTATACGCCTCGCGCCATGATGCGGCATCCGGGCTACCGCCCCCATTCAACCTGATCGGTGATCGAATATGTCCAAGACCATTCAAATGACCACAATCGGTGGGCCAGAAGTGATGCAGTTGATCGAGCAACCTCTTGGAGAGCCGGGGCCAGGCGAGGTCAGGGTCCGACATCATGCGATTGGCCTGAATTTCATCGATGTGTATTTCCGATCCGGCGTCTATCCCTTACCCAGTTTGCCAAGCGGGCTGGGTAAGGAGGGGGCGGGTGTGGTGGAGGCCGTCGGCCCAGGCGTGACGGGGTGGCAGGTGGGCGATCGGGTCGCCTATGCAGGCGGAGACAACGGGGCCTATTCGGAGAGCAGGCTGATCCCAGCTGCGCAGTTGGTGCGCCTACCCGACTCGGTCAGCTTTGAACTGGCGGCGGCTGCCATGTTGAAAGGGCTTACCGCCCAATACTTGCTGCGCCGCACCTACCGTGTCAAGCCGGGCGATACGATCCTGATTCATGCGGCGGCAGGCGGGGTGGGGCTGATGGTCTGCCAGTGGGCCAAAGCCTTGGGGGCGACGGTGATCGGCACAGTCAGCACGCCTGAAAAAGCAGCGTTGGCTCAGGCCCATGGCTGCGATCACCCCCTCATTCATTCCGCTGGGCATTTCCCGACCCAGGTGCGTGAATTGACCGGGGGCCAAGGGGTCAACGTGGTGTATGACTCGATCGGCAAAGACACCTTTCTGGATTCGCTGGATTGCCTGCGACCGCTAGGCATGATGGTCAGCTTTGGCAATGCATCTGGCGTGGTGGAGTCTTTCTCCCCACAGTTGCTGTCGCAAAAAGGCTCGCTGTTCCTCACCCGCCCTGTGCTGTTCCACTATACCGCTCAGCGTAGCGATCTGGAGCAGATGGCCGCTGAATTGTTCGAGGTGCTGGCCGATGGCACGGTGAAGGTCGAGATCCACCAACGCTATGCCCTGGCGGATGTCGCACAGGCACATCGCGATCTGGAAGCGCGCCGCACAACGGGGTCAACCATACTGATTCCATGACTCTGTTGAGGCGGGTTCAGAGCTACACAGATCACGCCAACCGTGTGGTGTTTCGGCATGCGGAATGAATTAGGTGGGACCACACATCGCCACATGCCAATCTGGCCACCTTGGGGTATGTTTCGGCAGTCATTGCCCACCTCGCCATGCGCTTGTTGTCCTTGATGGCGCTTTCCTGAACCGCATGGCGGAACAACGGGCCATGTCGCTAACCTGACCGATCTTGATGAGGAGGCTTGCCATGACTGCTGTCCCACCCATTCGAAACGGCGCCCAGGCGCTGGTGGATGCGTTGTTGGTGCATGGCGCTGATACTGGCTTTTGCGTGCCGGGCGAAAGCTATCTGCCTGTGCTGGATGCGTTGTATGACGTGCGCGACCGTTTCAATCTGGTGGTTTGCAGGCAAGAGGGTGGCGCTGCCTATATGGCCGATGCCTATGGCAAGCTCCATGGCAAGCCTGGCATCTGTTTTGTGACACGCGGCCCGGGTGCGACCAACGCCAGTGTCGGTTTGCATACCGCTTTTCAGGATTCGAGCCCGATGATCCTGTTCATCGGCCAGGTCGGGCGCGATGCCATCGAGCGCGAAGCCTTTCAGGAGCTGGATTACCGCCGTATGTTCGGGCAGCTGGCCAAATGGGTGGCTCAGATCGATGATGCGCGGCGCATTCCTGAATTCATCTCGCGCGCCTTCCACACCGCGACCAGTGGCCGCCCTGGCCCCGTGGTGCTGGCTCTGCCCGAAGACATGCTGCACGACCTGTGTGATACGGCACAGCCACAAACCTACCGACGCATTGCCGCTGCACCCAGTCCCGCCGCCATGGTCGAATTGCAAAGCCGCCTCAGTCAAGCACAACGCCCAGTGTTGATTGTCGGTGGTCGGGGCTGGACGGCAGCTGCCTGTCGGGATCTACAGACTTTTTCAGAGCGCTGGCAGCTGCCAGTGGCATGCGCATTCCGCTATCAGGACCTGTTCGACCACACCCACCCCCATTACATCGGTGATGTGGGTTTGGGTATCAACCCCAAGCTGAGGGCTCGTTTGCAAGAGGCTGACCTGGTGCTGACCATTGGTGCGCGACTGGGTGAATCGACCACCAACGGCTATGCCCTGTTTGATATCCCCCGGCCCGCCCAGACCTTGATCCATGTGCACGCTGGGGCGGAAGAGCTGGGCCGGGTGTATGCGGCAGATCTACCGATCAACAGTGGCTACCCCGAGTTCCTGTCCGCAGCGCTGGCCATGGCCGTGCCCACGCAATTGCCCTGGGCCGAGGGCGTGGCTGGCAGCCGTCAGGTGTATCTGGACTGGAGCACGCCGGGCTCGGTGCCCGGGCAGGTGCAGATGGGTGAGATCATGTGCTGGTTGCGTGAGCGGCTCCCAGCGGATGCCATCGTGACCAACGGTGCCGGCAACTACGCGATCTGGCTGCATCGGTTTTATCGTTACCGCCAGTTTGGCACGCAGCTGGCCCCCACCAATGGCTCGATGGGCTATGGTGTGCCTGCAGCCATTGCTGCCAAGATCACTCAACCGGAACGCATTGTCGTGGCCTTTGCTGGGGATGGCTGCTACATGATGAATGGCCAGGAGTTGGCCACCGCTGTCAAATACGGTGCCAACGTGGTCTTTATCGTGGTCAACAATGGCATGTACGGCACGATTCGCATGCATCAGGAGCGCGAGTACCCTGAGCGCGTCATGGCCACCTCATTGGTCAACCCGGATTTCGCGGCACTGGCCGTGGCCTACGGCGCACATGGCGAGCGGGTGACGGACACCGCTCAATTTGCGTCGGCCTTCGAGCGGGCGCTGGCGGCGGGCAAGCCGGCGTTGATCGAGCTTCAGGTCGATCCCGAGGCCATCACCCCCGCAACTACCATCACGCAGCTGCGAGCCCAACGCTGAGCCTCTGACGAAGGCAGGGGGAGCGGGTCAACCTGCCTGTTGTAGCTCTGTGGGCAATTGCCGCAGCATGGTGCGGTAGTATTCCCGGTCTGACCGCGACAGCTCGGGCAGCAGCCCGTGCAGCCTGGCCAGTGCATCACTGGCCGGTGCGAGCTGCCCAGCATGGCCTCTGAACCACACTAACTCGAACAGCAAGCCGCAGACCTGGCTGACCGGATAGCGATGCCGGTTGCTGTCGTGCTCCAGCAGGTGACACGCCGCAATGTCATGCCAGCCACCCTGATCAGGCAAGGCATCTGCAAAGGGGTTTGCCCATTGGCGGAGTGCGTTGGGCGTGATCGGCGTCAGCTGCCGGAATGCCGCCAGCGTGGGTGATTCGCCGCCCTGGCAATGCCCACGCGCAATGCGCATCAGGTAGAGCGGATTCCAGGCAGAGTGGTGCACCTGATCGCTCTGCCGACAAAGCCATTCACTGAACGCGATGTATTGAACTGCCTGTGGGGTCGGGTCTTCGCCGGACAGCAGGCCGCACTGGTGCAGCAGCCACATGGCCATGCCGAGATTGGCGGCACCTTGTTGCGCCGCATCCATGGATGCGGATTCAAAAGCGGCAGCCAACGCTTGCTCAAAATGTTGCAGCGAAGCCTGCGCCCAGCCGATTGCCTCGGTGGCAGTGGTCTGCCCCAGCGCTTTTGACCGCAAGACCAACGCAAACAGGTTGTGCCATTCGAAGCGGATGGTCGGGTGATATCGCAGCAGGCCAACCAGCTGGTGATGGTTTTGCAACTGGGTGAGCAAACTGCTGGCCAGGCCCAGATCCCGCTGATCATAGGCACACCACGCGGCCAGAATCTGCTCCATCGCATCCAGAAAGTCATTGCCGTCCACCTGCTGATGGTGCCGCTGTTGCTTGAGCTGTTTCAGCAGGCGTCGGGCTTGCACGCCATCGCCCAGGCGTCGCCAGACAATGGCCTGTGCAAGCAATACCTGTGCGGCCTGGCCTGTGGTGTGGGCGTGTTGCCCGGCTTGTTTGAGCGCGCTGAGCGCAGTTTGCTCACCGGCACCTTGCACGGGTGAGACCAATCGACCAAGGCGGATCGCCTGCCGTGCCAAGATCATCTGCTGCCAGAACGCCAGATCATGCGTGGTGTTCAGCTGCTGGGGCGGCAGCTTGGCCTGTTGTTCCGGCAAGCCCAGAAAGGCTGCGGTGTCTGCCGCTGTGGCAGGCTGCCCAGCCACCAGCAGGACGAGCTTCGCGGCTTCACCATCTGACAGCCAAAACGGCCCCTGGCTACGTCGATCCACATTCAGAAAGCGTGGATCACGGCCTGGGTCTTCTCCCCAGCCTATGTGGACCCCCCAGCCATGGAAGTCCTTGAACGCCCGACTGATCGCCATGCGTAAGGTGCGGGCATCGCTCAGAAAGCCTTTCAGGTCATCCAGCCTGACTTTGTTCTGCTGGACGTGATGCGCAAAATAGATGCGCACCAGCATCCACAGCGATTGAAATGCTGCGCGTTGGCCATTCACGGTTTGTGGTGCGGTGAGCTCGATGACAATCATTTTGATCTGCGAGGTTCGGTTGACTGATATGACAAGCCACGGTCGATGACGCCGTGACGGTGGTTACAGCGCAGACGCCTGCGCCAGCCCTGGCTTTGCTTGGATTTCATACGGCTTGCTACGCTGTGTCCATGTTCCATTTGAAGAAAGCCCACAATGAAGACATCTGTCATGCGGCGTGCGCGCCGATTTTCGCTGCTTTTGACGGCTTTGGCTGGCATGTTACTGTCACAACTGTCACAAGCGGAACAAATAGAAGCACATCCGGAGCTGGGTGCTGTGTTTAAAACCATGGGGGTGACGGGTACATTCGTACTGTTCGATGTCGCCAACGATGTGCAGCGGGTGTATTCGCCCAGCCGAGCGCAGGTTCGTTATTTTCCTGCTTCGACCTTCAAAATCCCTAATAGCCTGATTGGCCTGGAAACCGGTGCTGTCAAAGATCTGAATGAGGTATTTCGATACGATGGCAAGCCACGCATGTTGAAAGCCTGGGAGCAGGACATGACCCTGGCCGAGGCCATCCGTGCCTCCAATGTGCCGGTCTATCAGGAGATTGCCCGACGCGTGGGGCTGCACAGCATGGCGTCCTGGGTGGACAAATTGGACTATGGCAACCGGCAGATCGGCAAGATGGTGGATCAGTTCTGGCTGGGTGGCCCGCTGAAGATCTCCGCATTGGAACAAACCCGCTTCCTGGCCAAGTTGGCCCAGAAAAAGCTGCCATTCAGCGAACAGACGATCGATGCGGTGCATGCCATCACCTTGCATGAGCAGACCGAAACCTACCAAATACACGCCAAAACCGGGTGGAGCAACGCAACCAAGCCGGGTATCGGTTGGTGGGTGGGGTGGGTCAAGCGGGGCGATCAACTCTACCCATTTGCCTTGAATATCGATATTCGACGGGATGAAGACGCAGCATTGAGGGTCCCGTTGGCACGCCAGTTGTTGAGCAGGCTGGGCGTGATTTGAATGAACTACTCAGGCACGTGTGACGAGTCGTCGCCGGATGCCTGGGTTCTGGAAAATAGTGGAGTAAAGCATGCAACGTCTACCAGGGCTCGACTTGATGCGAGCCATCGCCATCATCTGGGTCATGTTGTTCCATGCCTTGATGGCTGGCTTGCAGCTGCCGGGCGAAACCATCGCCCGCTTTGGTTGGATGGGGGTTGATCTGTTCTTTGCGCTCAGTGGTTTTCTGATCGGCGGGCAGTTGTTCGAGCAGATCAAAGACCATGGGCGCGTCGATTTCCAGCAGTTCTATATCCGACGGGCGTATCGCATCCTGCCCGCATTTGGTGTCGTGGTCGCATGCTATTTTGCATTGCCGATGATTCGAGAGTACCCGACGATCCAGCCATGGTGGCAGTTTCTGACCTTTACCGAAAACCTGCTGATCGATTATTCGCAGCCCCGTGCGTTTTCCCACGTCTGGTCATTGTGTGTGGAAGAGCATTTCTACCTGATCATGCCTGCCCTGGCATGGCTGTTGGCACCGCGTGCCACGATCAGCCGCATCACCAGTCTGGCCGTGGCCCTGGCGGCGGCGGGCATGTTGTGGCGTTGGCATGTCTGGCAACATGATCTGCTGCCTATCCAATCGATCGAAGAGGGGCCGGGCAACTTTTATCAACGCTATATCGAGCAGATCTATTACCCGACCTATACCCGGCTCGATGGTTTGCTGGCAGGGGTGATGTTCGCCGCCTTGCGGGTGTTTCGACCTGTGTGGTGGCAACGCATCATGGCTCGGGCCAACTGGGTGTTGGGTGCCGGTTTGTTGTTGGTCAGTGGGGCAATCTGGATCTTTCAAAATCGATTTGCTCTCCCTGCTGCAGTCTTGGGCTACCCGCTGTTGTCATTGGGCATGGGGGTGTTGGTGGTCGCAGCGGCCAGCAGGCAAAGCCTGATTGGTGCGCGCGGCATACCAGGCGTGGCGTGGGTTGCTGCCCTATCGTACAGCTTGTACCTGACCCATAAAGTGGTTTTCCACTTGGTCAAGCAGGCATGGGGGGCTCAGCTGGTGGGGCAGCCAGCGCTGGCTTATCTAGTGTATGGCGGTGCGGCGATGTTGGGTGGGTTGATCCTCTATTGGGCCGTCGAGCGCCCTGCCTTGCAATGGCGGGAGCGTTGGCTGCATCCAGCCAAGCCATCGCCTGATTTGGCTGAGATGGGGGCGGTGACACGTTGATTTCCATGCTGGGCTGGGTGAATGCTTGCCGATCCGGACACAAACTTGCTAGACTTGCAGTCCGGGTCGGCAGTTCACCCAGGCGTCGCCACTCTTGATCGCAAGAGCGCTAAACCTGTTTCCAATCTGATACATGGCCGTGATTTCCAGTGCCGTGCTGCAAGGGCGACCACCAGCAACCCATTTCGGGTGGGCACGTTTCAATCAAAGGAAACCACCGTGTCCAAATTATTAATTCCTTTTCAAACCGATGATCTGTCCGCCTTGGCTCGGGCGCTGTGCCGCCAACTGGCCACGCACACATCAGTGCCATCGCATCTTGAGATGCTGAACATGCTGGCCAAGGCCGCTGGGTTCCAGAATTTCCAGAGTTACCGCGCTCAGGTATTGCATCAGCCCGAGGTGATTGCAGCGAATGACCATGCAGTCGTCTTGTCCGCGAATGCAAAAAAGCTGATCAGTTATCTGGATGAGTCCGGTCGTCTGGTGCGCTGGCCCAATAAATACTCGATCCAGCAACTGGGTATCTGGTATCTATGGACGCATTTCATCCCCAGGCGCCGTTACACTGAGCGGGAAGTGAACGAAGTGTTGAAACGCTTCAATACCTTTGGTGACCATGTGTTGCTGCGCCGTGAGTTGGTGAACACCAAATTGTTATGGCGCACCGACAATGGCGCGGAATATCGCAAATTGCCCGCTAGGCCAAGTGATGAGGTCATGGCGATGATTCGCGAAATCCGGCGCCTGCGGAAGCAACCGAAGGCTCGCCAGGCAGCGTGACAGTCAGTGGGGCCAGAAGGCCCCGGCCTGTCAGCTGGGTTGACATGGTTTTCATGGTAGCCTCAAAACCGTGTCAACCAAGCCAGTTCCCAGCTATTTCGCCCTATGCCTGTATCTGGATGTAATACCGTGTGCACAGTATGATGGCAGCTGTCCTTTACCCTCAAGGGTGTCTGCCATGAGCCAGCCTTTGCTGTATACCTTGTTCCGTTATAAAACCTGGGCCAATGTCGAGCTGTTTGCAGAGATGCGGAAATTGGACCCGGAAGCGCATCAGACCGAGCGGCATACCGCCATTCGATTGATGAACCATATCTATGTGGTGGATCGTATTTTTGAAGCCCACTTGACCGGTCGCACGCACCCTTATACAGCGACCAACACGCCTGAGACACCCACGCTCGAAGCGCTGCAGGCAGAGGTTGCGGCCTTGGATCAATGGTTCGAAGACTATGTCCAGACGCGCTCAGCAGCCGATCTGGCCGAGTCGGTTGCCTTTACCTTCACCGACGGCACGACAGGCTGTATGACCCGCGAAGAAATGCTTGCCCACATCGTGACGCATGGCGGTTATCACCGTGGGGCGGTGGGGCGGATCATGGCGCAGGTGGCAGTGCCGCCACCCCGTGACATCTTGACAGCCTACCTGCACCGTACCCAGCCTGCCAGACGCGAGGGCATCATTCAACACTCATAGTTTGGACTTGAAGTGGCGCATGGCGGCAAAAACGCCGATGATCAACATGACCCCCAGCGCCACGGTCAATTTGCCGTGCCCGCTCACCCCTGCGGGCTCGGCGTCTGCCGAATCGACGGGTTCGTCTTTGAAAGCAGCCAATGCACTTTTGCCACTGGCTTTCTTATCGAACAGGAAGCTGTAATCTTCATAACGTTTTTTGGGTAGAAACGCCCAGCTATCGACAATCTTCCGGTAAGCCGCTTGTGCCACGGGGGCGTCGGTCTGCTCGGTGTGCAGGGACACGGCTCCGAAGCCTTCCCGACCCATCATCAACGATGCACTGAGCAAAACCGGCTCATTTTCCAGATAACTGGCCATGCCTTTGAACGCAAACTCGAAGCAGTGTGCGCTCATGGAATAGGTGGGTTGTGAAATCCATTCGGTAAAGGTGATCCGCGTAGCGCTGGACTGCTTGGCGCTGGCT
Organism: Chitinivorax tropicus; assembly: GCF_014202905.1. Taxonomy (NCBI): domain Bacteria; kingdom Pseudomonadati; phylum Pseudomonadota; class Betaproteobacteria; genus Chitinivorax; species Chitinivorax tropicus. Next base: position 94,511 of record NZ_JACHHY010000008.1, read on the forward strand.
TGGAGCAAGGCATTCTTCAGGTCATCTGCAAATCTGGGTGATTTGATCTCTTCGATACCTGATTCAGGGATGTAGCCACTGGGGACATAGCGGATTTCCATAGCCCAACTCTGGCTTTCGTCCGCAGAGAGAATTGCACCGACCGTTTTATCATTGGTGGGCATTTTCATGGCCTGCAGCATCTGCTGAACTTCTTTCTTCGGAATGAAAACAGCACCTGCTGGCAGGGCGAACCTGGCCTGGTTCAAGATGGTGATTTGATTGGGCCCGGCAATGGAGGCCATACGCGCCACCTTGTAGGCCGCCAGTTTCAATTTGATCGACTCAAGCAGTGCTTCACGTGAGGTGTCGGCCTGGGCCGGGACGGCTCCCGACAACAGTGTTACCAGCAGGATGAGTCGCCGCCAGGGTGAAGCGGTTGGGGGAGTGCCAGTACCATGCCGCCATGTTTCAAGATCAGATTTCATCAACGCTCCCATACTTATCTATGAACCCGTCGATGCCGGTAGATAATCATGCCGGGCAGCCAATGGTTCTGTTTTGTTATGTGTTATTTCAATGGGGCTGTCGGTGCAATGAGGGTAGCGGTCAAGGCCTGATGCAACCCGACCCAGAACAGAAAGCTGGCGACCAGCCCTGCCGCAAACCCGGCCCACACCTCGGTGGCGGAATGCCGCCCCAGTTCCACTCTAGACCATCCAATCAGTGCGAGGAGGGCCAGCCCGACCGCCAAGCCGGGCAGATACGGCCCTTGCAGTACACAAGCCAATGTCGCAAACGCCATGTGGTGCGAGATCTTGAGCCATGACAAGGCCAGCTTGGCTTGCAGTACAACTGAAGCGGCGGCAGCCATGCCCAGTGCGATGACCCATTGCTGGCAACCCAGGGCAGCGGTTGTGCTACCGATCAGCAATATCGGGAACATGAAGCGATGCAGCTCACGACGCTCAACGGGCAGGCTGGCGTCAGCATGCCGCCATTGCCCGCTGTGGACGCGCAATACGCTGAACAGCGTGACCAGGCCGCCCACCATGATAAAGGCCAGCAACGTGGGCCACCATTCGGGCCGTTGGTGGCGCGCCATGGTGCTCAAGGTGGATAACGGCAGCACAATCAAAGGATGCCCGATGATCGAGCATCCACGGGCGAACAGGCGACGAGGGTTTGAATCCTCAGTAGGTGTGGACAATTGGCCAGCCTTGCTCTTCCGCCACGGCTTTCAACAAACTGTCCGGGTTGACGGCAACTGGGTGGGTGACGCGCTCCAATAATGGCAGATCATTGCGTGAGTCGCTGTAGAACCAGGTTTCACCGAAATCTGACCACCGCTGTTTACGATCAGCCAGCCATAGCTCCAGGCGGGTGATCTTGCCTGCCTGAAAACTCGGGATGCCGGTCGGTTTGCCGGTATAGCGTCCATCGACGATTTCCGGCTCGGTCGCGATCAGGTGAGAGACACCCAGCTCTGCCGCAATCGGGGCGGTGACAAATCGGTTGGTGGCGGTGATGATGACTACAAGATCCCCTTGTGCCTGGTGCCCAACCACTAACTGCCTGGCCTTGTCAGTGATCAAGGGCAGGATGTGCTCTTGCATGTAGTCAGCATGCAGAGCATGCAATTCCTCCATGGTAAAGCGCGCCAGCGGTGCCAGCTGAAAGGCCAGAAACTCGTTCATATCCAACGTGCCAGCTTTGTACTGCTCATAAAAGGCATCGTTACGCCGATTGGTTTCCTCTGCATCCAACAGCCCCCTGCGGATCAGGAAGCGAGGCCATTCCACATCGCTGTCGCCAGCCAACAGGGTGTGATCCAGGTCGAAAAGCACCAATCGGTTCATCAATCATCTCCGGTTAAAATAGAGTCTGCTGGCCCGTCGCATCAAAGCGATGTGCGCTCAATACTTCACGTAACAGTGGCAGGGTGATTTGGCGTTGCTGCTCCAACGAGGCACGGTCGAGTTCGTCGATGATGCCGACCAGCGAAGTCAGGTCGCGCCGCCAGCGCAGCAACAGATATTCGCAGACATCGTCGGTCAACATGAAACCGCGTGCCTGGGCATGCAGTTTCAGCGCCTGGACTTTATCCTGATCGGATAAAGGCTGCATCTGGAACACCAAACCCCAGCCAAAGCGCGTGGTCAGATCCGCCCTTAGCGGCAATTGGCTGGGCGCAAGCGGGCCGGCTGCCACGAAGATACCACGTGATTCTTTCAATCGATTGAATACACTGAATGCAACCACTTGGGCATCGGCACCCAGATGGTGGACATTGTCGAGCGCGACACAATCCAACTCGCCCAGACTGTCGTCCGGTGCGAACAACTGGGCGCAATCGACATAGGCGGCCTTTGCGCCCAGCTCGATTGCGGCCCGGACGGTGGCTTGCAGCAGATGGGTTCGGCCTGCGCCGTGTTCGCCCCAGAGGTAGAGCATGCGTTCATCACTACGACCATGGACAGCGTCCCGAAGCGCCTGCAATGCCTGCAGGTTGGCCTGGCCGACAAAATTGTCGAATGAGGCCGGGGGCGAAGGGGTCAGATCAAGCAGCAGTTGTTTCACAGGGCGAGAGAAGCGTGCAATCGGAACGTTCTGGCATGTCGAGCAATCGGTTTGATGGACTGAAGTGCGCTTATCGTTTCAATTGCAAACTGGAATACGTTAAAATGTTGTTTTTTATCGCGGCCCATGTCGGTCGCGATGTTGCATCCTGTGCAATATGGATTGCCTGATATTGCATAGGATGCAGAATTTGTTGCGTGTGACGCAACATTATAGTTTTGTTTTACCCGCTGTGCGCGGGAAACGTTCACTTTATCAAAGCGAGAATCCACTTGAGCGCCAACCAAACCTCCCTCAGCTATCGTGATGCCGGTGTAGATATCGATGCCGGTGATCAACTGGTCGAGAACATCAAGCCCTATGCCAAGCGTACCATGCGCCCTGAAGTGCTCGGTGGTATCGGCGGCTTCGGCGCGCTGGTGGAAATTTCAAAGAAATACAAAGAGCCCGTACTGGTGTCCGGCACCGATGGCGTCGGCACCAAGCTGAAGCTCGCATTTGAACTGGATCGCCATGATACGGTCGGCATCGATCTGGTGGCGATGAGTGTCAATGACATTCTGGTGCAAGGTGCCGAGCCGCTGTTCTTTCTGGACTATTTTGCCTGTGGCAAGCTGGACGTGCCCCGCGCGACAGATGTGATCAAAGGCATTGCTGCTGGGTGTGAGCAATCCGGTTGTGCATTGATCGGCGGCGAAACGGCTGAAATGCCCGGTATGTATCCGGTTGGTGAGTACGATCTGGCAGGGTTTGCCGTGGGGGTGGTCGAAAAGGCCAATATCATCACCGGCAAGACGATTCAGCCCGGTGACGTGGTGCTGGGTCTGAAGTCGAACGGCGCGCATTCCAACGGCTATAGCCTGGTGCGTAAGATCATCGAGCGTAGCCAGCCCGATCTGAATGCCACTTTTGATGAAGGCCGATCACTGGCGGATTGCATCATGGCCCCCACCCGCATCTATGTGAAACCATTGCTGAAGCTGATGGCCGAGTTGCCCGTCAAAGGCATGGCGCATATCACTGGTGGCGGCATTACCGAGAACGTCCCTCGTGTCTTGCCAGACAATACCGTGGCGCAAATCGACAAGCAAAGCTGGGCCTTACCCAAGCTGTTCCAATGGCTGCAAGCCGAGGGCAATGTCGCCGCTGATGAGATGTATCGCACGTTCAATTGCGGTATCGGCATGGTGGTGATCGTCGCCGCCGAGCACGCGGAGGCAGCGATGGCTACACTCACTGCAGAGGGCGAAACGGTTTACCGTCTGGGCGCGATCCGCGCTCGCCAAGGTGACGAGCATCAGACTCAAGTCGCCTGAGCGGATCATCCAGCTTATACGGGCCGCCGGCCATGCTGGCGGCTTTTGCTTTTTCCGGTATGCAGCATACTCATATGAAACGAATCGTTATTTTGATTTCTGGCCGTGGCAGCAATATGCAGGCCATTCTGGAGGCCAAGCTGCCGGTTGAATTCGCCGCAGTGATTTCCAACAAGGCTGAGGCTGACGGGCTGGCGATTGCGCAGCAGCATGGCATCCCAACAGCGGTGTTGTCGCACAAAGGATTCGACAGCCGGGAATCGTTTGATACGGCATTGGCCGCGCTGATTGATACCTATCAACCTGATCTGGTGGTGCTCGCAGGGTTCATGCGTATTTTGTCGGCGGGGTTTGTCCGTCACTATGAAGGGAGGATGATCAATATCCACCCTTCGCTACTGCCTGCATTCACGGGGCTGAATACCCACGCCCGGGCGCTGGCGGAAGGATGCAAGTTGCATGGTTGCACCGTGCATTTCGTGACACCAGAGCTTGACCATGGCCCGATCATCGCCCAGGCGGCGGTACCGGTTTTCGATGATGACACCCCGGAAAGCCTGGCTGGCCGTGTGCTGGTGCAGGAACATCTTCTCTATCCCGCTGTCGTACACTGGATTGCTGAGGGCCGTGTTTCATTGGAAAACGGGTTGGTTCGCGTTCGCCAAGACAGGATCGACCCTGCTACTGCATTGCGTAGCCCTTGTTGATCGGATGATCAGGCGACGGTGTCGCCCGCCTGCCGTCATGTTTTATTCACACCTTTCCGAGTAGACTCAAGCGTGATTGACAACGTAACAGGATGGCATGGATGGGTGATCAAGCTGGTATGAAGCCCTGGGTGACCCGCACGTTGATCATTGCTTTTGTCTTATCGGTTCTGGTGCATCTGTTGACCTTGTTCGGAGAGCAGATCTACGCGGTGGTACTGGGTCTGATGGGTGAAAAGATCGAGGTGCATGAAACCCAACAGTCCTTGGCCGAACAGGAAATCGCGTTGGAGGAGCAAGTCGAAGCAGGGGTGCCGACCAAGCCCTTGATCGATACCTTGAATGTCTATCTGGTGCCAGCGGCCCAGCTGAAGCCGCCTGCTGCCAAACCCAAGGTGACTAAACCGGCCCGAAAAAAGCCCGCGCAGCCAGTTGTTGTAGATCAGCCGGTCAAGCCCGCGCAGCCGTCGGTGGCGGAATCATCACCTGAGGTGGTGGCTGTTACTGAGCCTGCCAAGGTCGATTCACCGGTCATCGCGCCATCCGAAGCACCTAACGTAGCGCCGGTGGCGGAAGCCACGCCATTGGCAGATGCCACGCCCAAGGCCACCCCCTCTGAAGCGGCACCCGCGCTGGAAGACGGCGCTGCTTCTGGCAAGGCTTTCCCGCAGGATATGCGTGTGTACTACACTGCATTGGGTATCGGTGAGGCTGTGCTGAGCTGGAAGCAGGACGGCAATGCCTATACCATTGAGCTGAAAGCGGCTGGGCTTGGGCGAAGTATACTGGGCCGCGCCAAAGGTGCGGTGACCAAAGCGGGCCTGAAGCCGGACGAATATCGTGAGTTCCGCGATGGCAAGCTTGATTCGCCCAAGTACGTGGTGACATTTGACTGGGCGGGCAATACCGTCAGTTATGGGGACCCCAATGCGCTGAAGCATGAGCCGATCAATGCCGGGGCGCTGGACATCCTTTCCATGTATTTCCAGGTCGCCTTGCGAGGGAGCAAGACCATGGATCGCGAACTGCAGATCATCACGGGCAAAAAGCTGTATACCCAGCGCTACCATATTGAAGGCGAGTCGATGATTCATGTGCCAGGCGCGGGTGATGTGAATGCCATACTGGTCAAAGGGGAAAACGAGCGCGGGCGCGGCGATTTCTGGCTGGCACCCGAATGGTACAACCTGCCGATCAAGGTCAATCTGGACTTGGCCGGAAAGATGATCGTGCCGCTGGATGTCACCAAGGTCGAGGTGGCAGGCAAGGTCTTGCTCAGCCGGCCCAAACCCCCGCCGCCACGCCCCAAGCGTGACCGATAAATCTGATGACCCGTTACGTGTGTCGTGTCGGGTCGTTCCCTTTACAAGTTTCAAGAACAAGTGATTTCGTGATGAATGCCAACCAATTTGACATGACCCTGACAGCTTTGCGTCAGATTTTACCGATGACTCAACCGGCAGATGCGGTGATGTCCCGTTTCTTCCGTGAGCACCCCAAGCTGGGCGCGCAAGACCGTCACGTCATCGCAGAAACGGTGTTTGGCATTCTCCGGCGGCGGATGATGCTGGAGGCCGTGGTCGATAAACCGACCGCGCGGGGGCTGTTGCTAGGCTATCTGGTCAAGGTGCAAGGTCTGCCCGCCAAAGCAGTGGCCTCGTTTGCGCCAGAGGCCGAATTGAAAATGGCCACTCATGCCAAAGCGGTGAAGGCAGATACCTTGCCGATTGCGGTGCAGGCTGAGTTCCCCGACTGGCTATATGAAAAACTCAGACAATTCATGGACGATGAGGCGATATTGGCCCTTGGACGTGGTTTCCAGCAACCTGCACCACTCGATGTCCGGGTCAATACGTTGCGCATGAGCCGTGAAGCCGTCATGCAGGCATTGATCGCGAGCGGCCTGCCTTGCGAGCCGACCCCTTATTCGCCATTGGGCTTGCGCCTACAAGGAAAGCCAGCGGTAAACAAACACGCTTTGTTCAACGAAGGCGCGGTGGAGGTGCAAGACGAGGGCAGTCAGCTGCTGGGCCTGCTGCTGTCGCCCCGGCGTGGTGAAATGGTGGTGGACTTCTGCGCGGGTGCGGGTGGCAAGACCTTGCTGCTGGGGGCATTGATGCAATCGTCCGGGCGTGTCTATGCGCTGGATGTCTCCGAAAAACGCTTGAACAACCTGAAGCCACGTCTTAAGCGCTCTGGCCTGTCCAACGTCCATCCGCAATTGATCGCTCACGAAAATGACACCAAGATCAAACGCCTGGCGGGCAAAATTGATCGTGTATTGGTCGATGCCCCCTGCTCGGGCTTGGGGACGTTGCGCCGCAATCCTGATCTGCGGTTCCGCCAGTCTGCCCAGAGCGTGGCTGAATTGACCCAGAAACAAGCGTCCATTCTTGCTGCTGCCGCCTCATTGGTGAAGCAAGGAGGGCGTCTGGTCTATGCGACGTGTTCGATTCTGCCTGAGGAAAATCAACAGATCGTGGAGGCTTTTCTGGCGGCGCACCCAGATTTCAAACTGGTATCGGTGGGCGAGCTGCTGACACAGCAGAAAATTGCTCTGGAAATGGGCGATTACCTGCAGCTCTACCCCCAGGTGCATGGAACAGATGGCTTTTTCGCCGCTGTGCTGACGCGTGAGGTCGGTTTGGCTGCGGAGGCGGTGGAAACTGCAGAAGCGGTGGATTGATCAGCTGCTGGCGACACTCAGATAACGGGCGGCCCCCACTGGGCTGCCTTGTCGTGGCACATAGTTGAACAATGAACTGGCCTGCTGGGCTGGCAGACCATAAAAGACCTGGCTGTTGGCCAGCTGCCGTGCGGTGCGCCGTGTTTCCAGGCTGGTCAGCGCCCGTTCCAACGATTGCCCTGTCTGGTTGAGCTCGCTCTGTGGCGCCAGCGAGCCGCTGACCTGATCACGTAAACCCGCTGCTGTCTGGCTCAGTAACCGGCTTGCCGAATCTGGGTCGCGGACAAAGGCGGTGCCGACTTTGCCCTCATCCACCACCAGCTTGCCGGTTTCATCACGTGTAATGCCAATATCAGACAGCGTCTGCCTATTCAGCCCGAAGCCGGACGCTGCCTCAGTCAGCTGGCTACGAACCTGTGACAGCGATCTGTTGGTCAGGCGATCAGCCTGTTGGTCTGCCAGCCCTTGCTCAAGTGTATTGATGCTACTGACGAATTGCTTGGCTGCTTCTTTGAAGCGGTCCAGATCGCGCCCGATCGTGATGGAAGCGGTTCCGACATTCTGAATGTCCAACCGGATACCACTGACAATATCTTGAATGCCAGTGTTGGCACTGCTCAGCCGCCGCTCGTTGAGGGTGACCTCGGTATTGCCCGGTGTAACGGTCTGCAACAGATTCTGCCCTGCGGCAGCGGCAGCAGCCGGGTCAAAAGCCAGCCGTGATAGACCATTGGTATCAGAATCGTTGCCATCATTGTCCTGCGTGGTGATTTGCAGACTGTTACTGGTGCCTGGGCTGGCGGTAATCTGCAGTCGGAAGCCATCGTCACCCCGGATGACTTCGGCAGATACGCCCGCCTGCGCCGTATTGATGCGGCGTGCGACTTCCTCCAAGGTGCCGGTGTTGGCGGTGATATTGACCGTGGTGGCAGGCGTTTGAGTGGGGGTGAATGTACCGTTTGCATCACTGAAGCTGCCAGCCTGGATTGTCAGCGAGCCGGTTCCCACTATGGTGCTGTCTTTGTCGTTGAAGGCCTGGCTCTGTAACACCTGCGCGGTAGCGACCTGGCTGACGACCACTTCGACCCTAGGGTCATCCCTCACGCGCTGTGGCAGTGGTGTGCCTGTCTTGGCAACGGATTCATCACTGGATTGAGCCCTGAGTGGGGCGACTTTGTCCTGGCTGGACAAAGCGTTGAGATCAGAGCGGAACGTGTCGAGAGCTGATCGTAATTTCCCAACATTGGAGAGTCGAACCTGCGTACTTTCGACGGCGCGGTTTAAATCGTTACCGGCCGCAGACAGACTGACTCCTCGGCCGCCGATGCGGCTGATTTCGCTGTCGCGTAGATAATCACTTGGCTGGAGCAATCCTCTAGAGGTGTATAGCCCCACCAGACCACTACTGTTGTAGATCGAACCGATCATAAGCGATCGCTCTTAACACGTTACCGCACTACCAAGTGTAGACCGCTCAATCGTAACAAGTGATTGATTTGGAAAATGGAAATGAGGTGGGCGATTGTTTGTCTGATGTGCGGCCCATTTGGGGGTGCAAGGGCAGACGTGGCAAGGATATCGATTGGGTTGGGCCTGCCAGAGGGGAGGCAGGCCCAACCGATTGCTTGCGATGAAGTTACGGCTGAGTGACCGGCTTGGCCTGTGCCTGCCAAGGTAACGGAAAGTCATTGCCATTGATGCTGAGCTTGCCTGTCTTCCAGCGCAGGCTGACGGCCAGGTTCTGGCCTTCCTCGCGAATCATCTTCTGTTCGATCAAATTGGCAACTTGGCCCTGCACCAATTGCTTGGCCAGTTCATCCATCTGCTCGATCTGCTCCGGAGTGATGTCTTCACCGCTGCCGCTGCGGCTGATCAAGGTGTTCCTGATCAATAGCCGCACGTAGGTGTCAACAACAGGCTTGGGCAGCTTCAGGTCGGCTTGGGCCTGAATACGCTCCAGAAACTGGACAGGGTTGTCCAGGTCCTTTTCGCGGAACCCAACCAGTCTGATGCCGCCGTTGGCATCGACCCGGCCTTCTGGCAGCTGAATCGACAATTTATTCAAGGCCAGCTCCGGGTCATGCTCCAGTAAGGGTAGGCCGGTCTTCTTGAGGGTTTCGAAGGCTTCCAGGGTTTGATGTGTGTCCGCAGCATCATTCAATGCCTGCTTTTGCAGGCTGATGATGGCTTGATCCAACTTGGCCAGCGTGGGGGCGTGCAGATGTTTGGCCGAGGCATCCAGCTTGGCTGGGCCGTAACGCTTGCCTGCCAGGAGCAACGAGCCGACATCGAAATGACCATCGGCATGGACATAATCCCCTACGGCATCTGACTGGGTGGTGTAGCGAAGGTTTTCCAGTGTGGCGGCGAATGGGGTGCCTTCCTTGATATCTACAGCAATCGAGGCCAGGTTGGCATTCGATTCGCCCAGCATCAAGCCGGCCACACCACTGCGGGTTTTGCCGTCGAAATGGAGTGATTTGATATCGACGGTCGCTTTCTCGGCGGCCTCCAGCTTTAGCCCTGGGATGGCACCTTTCAGCTGGAACCGATCATATTGGCCATTGTAGTTGAATTGGCTTTTCAGCCCTTGCCAGTGGATTTTGACGCCGCTGATGGCTTCTTGGTAATCAAAGCTCGGCACATCGATTGCGATCACACCATCATTGTTGAAACCGATGCGGTTTTCCAGGCTGACTGGTGGCTTGTCTCCAAAGAAGGGTTTCAGCTTGGCCTTGACATCATCTGGCAGCAACAGCTCGGTGCTGACGACGGCCTTGTATGGGTGGAAGTCGCCATTCGAGAACAGCGGAAAGGGGCCATGTTTGATGTGTTGGCGGTATGTCAGGGAAATCGGCTGATAGGGTTTGCCGGCATAGCGCAGATACATCTGATACGGCCAAGTGACGGCATCAGACAGCTCCAAAGTCACTTCCTGCTGTGAGGAAAAGAAACCACGCTCATAGGCGGCGGCTTTCAGCTTGAAGTAAGGAAGTTTCGAGAGTTTTTGCTGTTGCTCGGTCAGCGCCTGCTCAGCTGACATGCCAGCCCACCAGGTTCCACCAAGCCATATTGCCAATGCACCTGTGCCTGCCAGCGCGAGGCCGCGCCCAATCTTGTTCATAGCCAAATGACCAGTCCAGTCTGTTGAAGTGAGTGGCTATTCTAGGCGCTGTTGCGTTGGTTTCATAGCCTGGCTTCCGATTTGACCAATAGGCGTCGGGCCGAAGTAAATGTCGATCGGGCATGCCATGGTGGATGCCGTGGTGAAACCCTGGGTGGATTGAATGGTCTGTATGGAAGGGAGGGACTGGGGCTACTCCCTGTTGGTTATTCAAATGTCATTCATTTGAAGCGTGCTAGACTGGGGTAGACCGATAAATTAGGAGTAGTAATGACTGTTGAGCGTGAAATTCACAATCTGATCATGGAGGCAGCCAAGGATGTCGGGCACATCGATCTCCTCTGGCAATCGGGCGTGCTGGCGCTCAGTCTGTTATTGGCGTGGCTGGTGACCCGCCTCATGCGCGGCACGGTCAACGCGGAGAGCGCTAATTGGGAAGCAGGGGTGGGGAGTTTCAAGCGAGCTTTCTTTCCGCTCTCTGCCTTGTTGTTCATCTGGATCGGCAAGACGCTGTTGAGTGGCTTCTATTCTGTCCGGCTGTTGAAAGTGGTCATTCCGTTGTTGGCGACCTGGGCTGCGATCCGGGTGGCGGTTTACATGTTGCGTTACATTTTTCCCAACCGGAACTGGCTGAAACGCTTTGAGCGGTGGATTGCCGTGTTGGTGTGGTGTTCTGTGGCATTGCACATGGTCGGCTGGCTGCCGGACGTGATGGATATGCTGGATGATCTGAGCTTCACCTTCGGCAAGCATCGCATTTCTGCATTGATCGTCTTATCGAGTCTGCTGTGGTTCAGCGTGACCATGCTGGCTGCCATGTGGCTGGGCAGCTTCATTGAGCAGCGCATCATGAAGGCAGATGACCTCAACATGAACATGCGCGTGGTCATGACCAAGGTGGCTCGCGCCCTGCTGATGGTGTTGGGTGTGCTGGTGGCCCTGCCCATGATCGGGATCGACATCACCATGCTGTCGGTATTCGGCGGTGCTTTTGGCGTGGGGCTGGGCTTGGGGCTGCAGAAGATCGCCAGTAACTATGTCAGCGGCTTTGTCATCTTATTGGATCGCTCCATCCGGCCTGGTGATTTTGTAATCATCGATAACCGTGTCGGCAATATCACCCGCCTGACAGCCCGCTATGTGGTAGTGCGTAGCCTGGACGGGTCCGAGGCCATCATTCCAAACGAGACACTGATCACTTCGACAGTGGTCAACCGATCTTATACTGACAAGAATCTGCTGATTGAGCTGCCTATACAGGTCGCCTATCAGAGCGACTTAGACCAGGTACGCGAGATCATGCTCGAAGCAGTGCAAAGCGAGCCCAGGGTCTTGGTGGCACCAGAGCCTTCCGTGGCATTGGAATCCTTTGGTGAAAGCGGCATCAATATGAAAGCAACGTTTTGGATCCGTGACCCGGAAAATGGCCAACTTGGCCTAAAATCTGCAATCAACTTCAAGATCTGGCACGCTTTCAAGGCAGCAGGCATTGAGATTCCCTATACTCGACGGGAAGTGACCATTCTGAATAAACCAACCATGGATATACCGGGTGCTTGAGCTGAGCCTTGGTGGAAGCCGATACGCAGACTTAGCGCAGACATGGCGTCTGTTCACCCTGCCTAGGGAGATACCCTGATTGCTGGGGTGGCAATCAGGGATACAATCCGTCGATTGCATCAAGCATAAACATAAGAAAATACTAATATAATCTTGCGACAATCCTGGCTACACTGAAATAGCTTGGTTTCACTCCCGCAACAATCAAGAAGGAAAACTGAAGATGGAATACCTGAATGGCCTCATCGACCTGCCGTGGTGGGGCTATATAGTCGCTGCACTTGCGTTGACCCATGTGACCATTGCCTCGGTGACGATTTTTCTGCACCGTCATCAAGCCCATCGTGCATTGGACCTGCATCCGATTCCCAGTCATTTCTTCCGTTTCTGGCTATGGTTGACCACCGGGATGGTCACCAAGGAGTGGGCGGCGATCCATCGCAAGCACCATGCCTTTTGCGAGACGCCCGACGATCCGCACAGCCCGCAGGTGTTGGGCATCAAGAAGGTGCTGGGTGAAGGCGCTGAGCTGTATCGTGCAGCCTCCAAGGACAAGCGCATCATGGAGAAATATGGCCATGGCACGCCGGATGACTGGCTGGAGCGCAATGTCTACACCCGTCACAGTGCCAAGGGCATTATGTTGATGGCCATCATCGACATTCTGCTGTTCGGGCCTGCAGGTATTTCCATCTGGGCCGTGCAAATGATGTGGATTCCGCTATTCGCAGCGGGCGTCATCAACGGGATCGGGCACTACTGGGGCTATCGCAACTTTGAATGCGAAGATGCATCCACCAACATCTTCCCATGGGGCATTCTGATCGGTGGTGAAGAGCTGCACAATAACCACCACACTTTTGGCAGCTCGGCCAAGTTGTCGAACAAGTGGTTTGAGTTCGACATCGGTTGGATGTACATCCGTATCCTGGAGACGTTCGGTCTGGCCAAAGTCCGCCGTGTCGCACCCAGTGTCAAGGAGATCGCAGCCAAACCTGTTTGCGATGATGAGAGCCTTCAGGCCATCATTGCCAATCGCTATGAGATCGCCTCGAAATACGCGAAGGAGCTGCGCGAAACGGTGACCGCAGAGATCGAGAAACTCCGCCAGAGCGCCAAGCTGCCGCAATTGGAGGGTTTCAACCCGGTGAAGAAGATGCGGGTCTGGTTGAAACAGGATGCGAAAGATACGCCAGTGCACGAGCGGGAGAAGCTGCAGGCATTGCTTCAACATAGTAACGTGCTGGAAACGATCTATCAGATGCGCCAGGAGCTGACCCAGCTGTGGGAGCGGTCTTCTGCCTCCAAGGAGCAATTGGTCAAGCAGTTGCAGGACTGGTGCCACCGGGCGGAAACCTCAGGCATTGAGCCGCTCCGCGAATTTGCCCAGCGCTTGCGTTGTTACGCCATGGCGTGACCCACCCAACATGAGTGGTCGGCCAATGCTGATCTTGGCTGGTTGCAATGTGTGGCAGGGGGATGAGACAGTATTTTGCTGATTGTCATCAGTCCCCCGTAGAATGAGGGCCGGCTACATGCCGGCTCTTTTTTTGCCTGCCAGGATTGGCTGACAGGTGGAAATGAACAAATAGATCCCTCCTGGTTTGCCAGGGAAATGACAGATTGAGAAAGAGGTAATATGGAAATCGAACGTTTTGATGTAGGCCCGCGTTTGTCTGACATGGTCAAATACAATAACACCCTGTATCTGGCAGGCCAGGTGCCGGAGGACACTACGCAGGATGCCAAAGGCCAGATGACACAGGTGCTGGGCTATGTAGACGCGCTGCTGGCCCGTGCCGGGAGTGATAAGACCCGTATTCTGTCGGTACAGATCTATTTGCCGGACATGGCTGATTTCGAGGGCATGAATGCCGCATGGGATGCCTGGGTGCCAGCTGGACATACCCCAGCGCGGGCGACGGTGCAGGCAAAGCTGGCGAATCCGGCCTGGAAGGTCGAGATCGTGGTTGTCGCAGCGGCATAAGCCATGAGGTGCTCATGCCTGTGGTCATGAGCTGCCAACGGAAGCGGGGCTGGCATCTGCTGATCACTGATCTGAAAGCAGCTTGCTGGCCCACGACATGGAGTACCAGGCGATGAGGCGATTTGTCTCGCTGTTGTCAGGACTATTGTGGCTGAGCACCACTGCGGCAGAACCGCTACGCTATCAACTTGACCCTGACCATAGCTACCCACATTTCTCGATACGGCACTTGGGTATATCCGCCTTGCAGGGGCGATTCAACAAGATGGCAGGGTGGGTGGAGCTTGATCAGGAAGCCAAAACAGGCCGTCTGGAGATTACAGTCGAGGTAGGTTCGCTCGATACCGGCATGCCCGCCCGAGACAGGAATCTACTGAAAGGCGTATTCGGCACCACCTTTTTTGAACCTGACAAATACCCCCATATGCAATTCAGGGCCAGTGAGATGGGGTTTGATGGAGAGCTACCTGCATCCATCAGCGGCGAATTGACCATACAGGGCATCACCCGCACGGCAGCTTTTCAGATTCGGCAATTCAATTGTGCATTCAACCCCTTGCGCCTGGCAAAAGGCTGTGGTGCGCAGGCAGTGGGCAAGATCAAACGTAGCGATTTCGGCATGGGTGGGATGCTGAGCCTGATTGGTGATGAAGTCGAGCTGATCATTGACTTGGAAGCCTATCCGGAGCATGCGGGACATGATCGGCCAAACACAAAATGACCAGCATTCACCTGTGCTGTCATCAGAAAGCGAAAAGAACAGATGTGCAAAGATGAGAGCATGCGGCGAGGCAGGCTGTGCCTGATCGTGGGCGTGACCATGTGGGGGGGGATGGCGTGGGCTGTGGGGCAGACATCGGACTCCGAACCCAAGTCGGTTGCATTTGTACAGGATTTTGAGTTGTTCTGGCAGACCTTGGATCAAGGTTACGCCTATTTCGACAAAAAGCAGGTGGATTGGGCGCAGGTGAAAGCCCGATATCTGCCTGAAGCCACAGCTGCCCCTGATGAGCGAGCCTTCATCGGTGTGTTGGAACGCGCAATCGATGAACTCTATGACCCGCACACACATTTGAAAGTCAATACACGCCAATCCAGCCGTCTGGTGCCGACCGGGGCGGACATCTGGGCTGAATGGCAGGATGGTAAAGCGGTGATCACCCAGCTTCGGCCAGGTTTCAGTGCTGAGCAGGCAGGCTTGCGCATAGGGATGCAGATCGTTGCCCTGAATGGGCAGCCCATTGGTGATGCGATTGCTGGCAAGCAAGGCCGATCGTTGAAGGCTGATGATCCGGCTGCCGCCAACTGGGCCCTGTTGGCTGTGTTGGCGGGCACGCGTGAGCGTGCCAGGGAAATCGATGTCATGATGCCAGACGGTCGATTGCAGCGATTCCTGCTTGATCAACCCCAGCATCAGCAGGTGGACAAACCCAGCTTGGCACGCCGGGTCACCTGGCAGCGTCTGCCGGATGGCATGGGACTGATACGCATCAATAATGCATTGGGTGACAACAGAACAGTGCAGGAATTCGATCAAGCCCTTGCGCAGCTGAAGACCAGCAAAGCACTGGTGCTGGATCTACGCAATACGCCCAGCGGCGGCAATACCGATGTTGCAGAGCCTATCCTGGGGCGCTTCATTACCCGAGCGCAGCCTTATCAGCGTGGCAAACCGGTCAAGGGCGATGCCTGGACGCGTGTGGTATCGCCGCGTGGTGTGGCATATCGACAACCCATGGCAGTGCTGGTGGGGCGGTGGACTGCAAGCATTGGTGAGGCGATAGCAATCGGATTGGACGGCATGGGGCGTGCAACGGTGTTTGGCACGCCCATGGCGCGGCTGAATGGGGCGGTGTTCGACCTGACCTTGCCCAACACCCGGATTGGAGTGACCTACTCAGCAGAGCAGCTCTTCCATCTCAACGGAACGCCGCGTGAGGCGTTCGTGCCTAACGCCGTGCTGGAAGACCCTACCGGTCAAGAGCCGGACTCCGCATTGTATACAGCCGTCCGGTACTTGGCAGGCAGACCGGCCTCAGCTGATGGTCAGCTTGCCCGAGCCCGGTAGTGCCTCGACCAGACCTGGGCCGAGCAATAGCGAAGGGGTGTAATAGCCCCCAGGCACCGTCAGGTCGGTCAGCAGCTTCTGTACGATGTACAAGGCGCTATCCACCGTCAATTGATAACCGTTTGTGGTGCGGATTCGCGCGGTGCGGATCTCACCCTTGGCGTTACGGGCCTCTCCCCACACCCAGGTTGGGGACTGCTCACGGCTTTGCTGCGAAGGGCCTTGTATACGGCGACCCACCCATGCCTTCAGCAGCCGTTGCACAAAGCCGAGGCCCAGCAACGGTTTGAGCCAGTTCAGGTGTTTGATATGGTTTGCCATCTTCGGCGCCATGCTGACATATACCTCGATATTAGGGATGCCTGTCGAGTAGTAGGCTGTGACGATATCCCCCCAAAGAATCGTCAATGCTTGCTTTTCACCATCACCGAAATCGATGGCGCGTCGGCGGTAAGCAAAGGGCACGTTCTTCAGCTGCCCGTTTTCACGGATCTTTGCGCCCAGCGCAAAGCCTTCGATGGTTGTCTTGGCGGTTCCAGGGCTGATCCCGCTGTTGGATGAGAACCCCAGCGCCAATGTCGTGGCATCCGGCAGAGCGGCCTTCAGCGCGGCAGCCAGGCAGTCTGTCGGAACGACATCAAAGCCGACGCCAGGGCACAGCACGATACCAGCCGCGTGGGCTGCGGTGTGCTTGCTGTGCGCCCATTCAAATGCCGCGATCTCGCCGGTGATATCCAGATAATGACATCGCTGATGCAGACAAGCAGAGATCAGGGGCTGGCAGGTGGCCGAAAAAGGGCCTGCGCAATTCAACAGCAGACTGACGCCTTTCAGCTGCTCAGCCAGGTCAGGCTGATCCAACCCGAAAATGCGGCACTCTAGACCCAGCTGCCGCGCCAACTCCCCAATCGCCCCCTGTTGCCGACCCGCCAGGATCGGCTTGAGCCCAAGCTGTACGGCCTGTCTGGCGATGAGCTGCCCTGTGTAGCCATTTGCTCCGTAAATCATCCAGTCTGTCATGTTTTCTCCTCGATTTTTTATTGGTGTAGACGCCACATTGCATGTGCAGAAGCCGTATTTGACCCTGGTGGGCTGGCTTTAAATGGCCAGCGGCGTGTTGTGTGCTGCCACATTATGGATTGCAAAGTGCGTCATTCAGCGAACAACCAGCTGCGGGTGATGAGCATGGCTTGTTACCGTAAGCCTTGCACACCTGATCCAGACTGATTCTGCAGGGCATTGTTGTTCAAATCGGTTTTTTAGGGAAGACCATTGTATAACATCGTTATTTATGTGCTGCTGGCTCGCAGAAGCCTGCCATCCAAGGCGGGTTTCGGTGAGTTCCATGTGAATATATGGAGGTGCGATTTTGTTGGTGCTGCAACTGGCTGGCGCATAACATGATTCTCATAACGGGAAGAGGGGGCGTATATGTGGCTCGCAACAATGCGCAGGAGCTTGGGCTCGTTACTGGTGGCCTTTGGTTTGGTAGGAGGGCTGGGCGGGTGCAAGCGCATTCTGCAGAATCAGCTGGCTGAAGCACCCCACCCGCAGCATGTGCAGCTGGCCGGATTGGATGCGCCTGTCAGCATCCGTCGCGACGAGCTGGGGGTGCCACTGATCGAGGCGCAATCCATTGGGGATCTGATGTTCGCCCAGGGATATGTGGCGGCGGAAGACCGGTATTCGCAGATGGTCGGCTTCAAGATGCTCGCGCAGGGCCGATTGAGTGAGATGATTGGGCGCCCAGCCTTGGATGTAGACCGTTATGTGCGCACGCTGAATCTGCGTGCGACCGCCCAGATGCTCTGGTCGCATGCTGCGCCCGAGGTGAAGCAAGTGCTGACCCGCTATGCCGATGGCGTCAATGCGTGGCGTGCGCAACGCGCCCTGCCTGCAGACATGCGCCTGACAGGTATGGAGCCGGAGCCATGGCAGCCGCAAGATGCCATGCTGGTCATGGTGCTGTTGAATTTCAGCCTGGCGCAGAATCTGCAGGAAGAAGTCGGTTTTCTACGCTTGGCCCAGCAGGTCGGTATTGAAAATGCAGCCTGGCTGATGCCGGTCTATCCCGACGAGTCGCTTCCGTTTGATGAAGCCCATAAGCTCGCTGGCCTGGATCTCAAGACGATGGGGCCGGATGTCAAGCAGCTGCTGCAGACGTTGGCCGTACTGGATGATTTGACCGGGCACAATCTGGCGGCCTCGAACAACTGGGCGGTAGCGCCTGCGCGTACGTTGGGCGGGGCCAGTATCGTCGCGAATGATACCCACCTGCTGCTGACCCAGCCCGCCACCTGGCATTACGTCCATACTCGGGCACCTGGGCTGGATGTCGCCGGGGTAGCGGCGGCAGGCTTGCCGGGCGTGGTTGCGGGCTACAACGGCAAGCTGGCCTGGGGGATGACCATGGTGATGGCGGACAATCAGGATCTATTTCTGGAGCAGCTCAAAACCATCCAGGGCAAGCTGCATTACCGCTTCAAAGAGGAATGGCTGCCTTGTCGTGAGCGTATTGAAATCTATCGCTTGCCGAATGGGGAATCGATTCAGGAAACCGTCTACGAAACCCATCATGGCCCCTTGCTGAACATGGCATTGCAGCACCCGCCCAAGAGCGACCTATTGCCCAGGCAGTTGCAGATAGGGTTCGGCTTGGCCGTCAAGACCACTGCATTTGAGCCTGACGACACGCTGACGGCATTTCTGGCAGTGAATCGTGCGCAAATCATGGAACAAGCCAAAGCGGCGTTATTGCAGCTCAGGTCGATCGAGCTGAATGTTGTGTATGGCACACGGGAACAGATCGGCTGGCAGGTGACGGGGCGCTATCCGATACGGGGGAAAGGCCGGGGGCAACTACCCTCACCAGGCTGGACGGGAGAGTATGACTGGCGGGGGTATGTGCCTGTTTCCGCTCACCCCGCCACCATTGACCCGAAACAAGGCTTTCTGGCCACGGCCAATCACCGGTCGGTGGATGCGCGGTATCCCTATCATTTGACAGCCAGCTGGTACGCGCCCTGGCGCATGGATCGTATCAATCAGCGTCTGCAAGACACCCCTAAACATACCTTGCAAGACAGCCAATCGATGCAGTTGGACCGGGTGTCGCGACAGGCCATAGCCTTCGGGCAATGGCTGACAGATACGCCGCTGGATCAAGCCCTGCAAGGGTTGCCTCAAGCACAGGCAGAGCGGGCTGAGTGGGCGATAGCACGTCTGCGGGCATTCGATGGCAATCTGTTACCCACTTCTGCCGATGCGGCCCTGTATGGCATGTTCTTGCACCACCTCGCCCGCGAGACATTTGGCGATGAGCTGGGGCTGGGGACAGAGGCCTGGTATGCGATGGTCAGGGCGAACGATGCCAACTACGGCTCGGTGGATGATCATCTGCTCAAGCGCAGCGACAGCCCGTTTTGGGATGACAACCGGACCAGGGTGAAAGAGAGCAAAGCCGACATCATAGTGCGGGCACTGGCATTGGCGGTCACATCATTGCGCCAAGCGCAGGGAGCAGACCCGACCCAATGGCAGTGGGGAAGGGTGCATACCTACACCTGGCAGACCGAGACGACCAAGATGGCGCCGCACCTCAGTTGGTTTGAACAAATGGCCATCTCCATGATTGGCGATTACCTGGACCGTGGGCCATATGCTGCGGGTGGTGATCACGCGACGTTGAATGTTGCCGCTTACTCAGTCGGTGAGGGCTTCGGCACATGGATGGTGCCGGCGATGCGGATCATCGTCGATTTCAGCCAAGCCGAGCCGATGCGCTTTGTGAATCTGTCCGGGCAGTCGTCCAACCCTGGCAGCCCACACTACGATGACGGGATCGAATGGTGGCTGCAAGGGCGCTATCAAATCATGCCGTTCCAGCAAGCCGCCATCGACCAGCTGTACGGCCCACCGATCTCACTGATCCCAAAGTGCGTGAAACAATGTTGAGAGGGCGCACAGCCTATTGAATCAAGCGCTCTGGGGCATGGTGAGAGGCCAGGGGACGCGATCTGCTTGGTTCGATCAAGCCAAGGCATTCCACTCTGGCTGCATGACACATGGGGGCACCACCGCTGCGGTACCCATCCTTGAGTGAATTGGCCGTTTTCAGGTAGGGTTGGCTGAGGTGGGCTCCTCTTGTGGGGCATCTTTAGGTGGAGCTTCTTCCTTGATCACATAGTTAGGGTCGCGGGCCCATCTGCCCAAGTCCTTCGCCAAGGCAACTGAGCAGCGATCGATAATAGTGCAGGTGCCTTTGAAGCCCGCCCACATTCCGCCAATAGACCAGCGATTGATCTTGGTTTCGCGCTTGACCTTGCCATCCTCCAACAATGCCGCTTGCACTGTCACGGCCTTGGGCCCAGACCAGGCGCCACCTCCGACGCCCAATACGTGGGTGATCTGCAGGCGTAAGATCTGCTTACCTGTCTGGTCGGCACTGGCTTCGATGGTGCCTTTGTCTGATTTATTGACTTTTGCGAGTATCTTGCCGACATGTTCAGCAAGCTGATCTTCAATCTTGCATTCCTCTCGCACCTTTCTCACCACCCCGGCATCCGGGTGATAAGTGACCGGTACCTCAAGGTAAACCGGATCAGCCGCCAGCGCCTGCATACCACAGGTGACAAGCGCCAGACCAAGGATGTGTTTCATATGACCTCCTAATGTGTTGGGTAAGGAATGTGATTATTGGAAGGCAGGGGCTTCTGCATCATCCCCTGGAAGCAGTTGTTTGGTTGCTTGATGGCGAAAATATCATGCATTGAATCCATCTGGCGTGATTTCCCTACTCCCTCCCTTCGTCGAAAGTGGCCATGATCGCCATTTTTCCGGTCAAGCAAGCTGGATGCGCGGTCTTGTCGGGAGGCACCTTCATTGGTGGTGGTGTTGAGAGACACATATTGTGAGCCAGCCATGTCTTGATTAAAGTACTTTCATGAATCGATTGCAGTATGGGTAAACAATGAATGAAGAAGTACGGTGATGCAACATGGGCGCATGCGCAAAATGCATTTGACATATCGATGAATATCTATATGATAATGGCATTGTTGGTTGCACTTTACAGTGATTGACCAGCATGGAATGCGCTTGGCTTCTGCCAAGGCCAAGCGGCCAATCGCTCATCTTGAGCGATGCCAAACCTGTTGCCACTGCTGCTCGTGAATGAGCCTCTCCCTGATCTTAAGCGAGTGGCAGTGGCCAACAGGACACTCCCTACCTTTCCACCCGGACATGGCGTTACCAGCGCCATGCCCGGTTTTTTCCCATCATGCGTGCTTGCCCCGATGCCTGCGATGACCTATCGCCGCGAAAGTGCTGCACTTTTAGCTTTCCACTCCCGCTTCCGCATCACCACCGCTCCAACTGTGGCGGTTCGGCACCTGGGCTCATTCGTCCCGCTCTTGTCGGTTGTACCTGTGCCCTGGGGAGTACGGGCTGCATCCAGCTCGGCAGCAAGATAGGCGCGGCTTGCGTCAAAGCAGTATATAAAGGAGATACAGCGTCGCTGGGTCTGCCTTTCCCATGATGGAAACAGGGTCTAGGTAGTACTGCATATTTATATCGAGATGGGTACATGTGATGATCGGGAAGTATCTGATGAAAGAGATGTGAACTGTTCCAAAGCGGGAGGAATATGAAAAAGGTCTGGCAAATGTCATTCAATACATTGGCGCTGGTTGCCGTTGGGGGCTTGTTCTCACCTGCCCGTGCAGATGGTCTGGACGAAATCCGGCGAGCGGGTGAAATAAGGGTCGGGGTGGTGACGGACATTGCTCCTTTCGGCTACATTGATCCGAAAACCCAGCTGGTGGCGGGTTACGATATTGATTTCGCCAAGTTCGTCGCGCAGCAGCTCGGTGTGAAAGTGGCATTCACTGTCCTGCAGCGTGACGACCGTCTACCTGCCCTGAAGGAAAAACGTGTCGATCTGGTGGTGGCGGCGTTGATCAACGCGCCAGAACGCGCCAAAGAAGTAGACATGAGTTACAGCTACTTTGTCAGCGTACCCAAAATCGCAGCAAAAGCAGGCCGTTTCAGCGAGCTCAGCCAGTTGCAGGCCGCGCGGATCTGCGCTCCGAAAGGCTCTTTCCTACTGTCTGTCATCAAGGAGGCCTTGCCAGCAGCCACGCCCGTGATTTCCGACACCAATGTGCAGGCATTTCAGAATCTGATGAAGGGAGATTGTGATGCAGTTGCCGGGTCGGCGGCGGCATTACGGCACCAATTGCAACGGATGCCCGCGGACAGCGGGCTAGAAGTGCCCGACATTCCACTCAGCATGAAGCGCCTCAGCATGGCTGTCCATAAAGATGAGACCCGGTTGCTGGATGCGGTGAATGCCGCTTTGTTGCAAGCCGAGAAATCAGGCAAGGCGATCAGGATGTTTGAACGGCATTTCGGCAAGCAATCCGTTGCACCGCAGATGCGTGCTTTCAAAATCTACGCGGATACCGTAAAAGCGGAGTAGCGATTCGCCATTTCTTGCCATATGAGCCAAAGACCACTGCCAGCGCTTGGACGTTGTGCAGTCGAATAAAAAGCCAAGCCATGTTTGGCTTTTTTTGTGCCAATCATGTCTGCATCCTGACGGAATGGCTGAAGCAATTGTGTATGCCCGGGGCAGGCTGATCTGCTGATTTTGCAATGCCCTGATGACGGCACATGGGTGTCTATGTCTGTATGTCATCAATTGAGTAAATTCAAAGAATTGCTTGGTTTTTATCGAATTGATTGATGATGACAAATCACTAATTTCGAATGTTGTACTTGACTTGCATCAAGCGTGTGTTAAATTTTCAGTAATTACTGAAAGTTCAAAAATATGAATCTGACACCTTTGATCCAGTCTTTTGTCTTGCACTTCGGTGAGATGGGCAGTCGCTGGGGTATCAACCGGACAGTTGGCCAGATCTACGCGTTGCTGTTTGTCTCCCACCGCCCGCTGAATGCCGACGAGATTGCGGAGGCCCTGGGGTTTTCTCGTTCGAACGTCAGCATGGGCTTGAAAGAGTTGGAAAGCTGGCGCTTGACCAAGCCACAACATCAGCCAGGTGATCGCCGCGAGTATTTCACTGCGCCCGATGATGTCTGGGCAATCTTCCGCACATTGGCAGAGGAGCGTCGCAAACGCGAGGTGGACCCGACTTTGTCCATGCTGCGAGCCGCGCTGATGGAAACACCTGCGACTGACGAGGAGCGCCACGCACAGGAGCGGATGCGCGAGATGCATGCTTTGATCGAGCAGGTGACCAATTGGTTCACTGATGTGCAGCGCCTGGAGGCGGATACCTTGGTTCAGCTGATGAATCTGGGCTCGAAGGTACAAAAGGTGCTGGAGCTGAAGGACAAATTCACCCTGTTTGCCGGTGGCCGCGCGCAGGGTGGGGATGCAGACTGAACACAAGCAATCATAAGCCTGGGCCAAAGCGTGGACGCGCCGATGTGTATCAGGCGGATGGGGGCGATCGATCACCCATCGAATAACCACTGGAGATACATGGGCACTCAGTAATTTGTCTGATCAAACGACGGGTTCTGTGCTGTCTCCATCTGTTGTACCTGCTTGCTGTCTTGGGAAAATCCGAGCGGGGAGCAGACCAAGTTCTGTTGACATGGCTTCGTGGCCTGCCGTGAAGTGATACCTACAGGACTCTAACTATATCAATGCGTTACCGTTATAGCGGTACATGAGGAGACAGGCATGGTGCAGTTCATTCATACAGGAATTCGTCATGGACCCAGTCGTACTCGCCCGCATTCAATTTGCGGCCAATATCACGTTTCATATTCTGTTTCCGGCCATCAGCATTGCGCTGGCCTGGGTGTTGTTGTTCTTCAAGTGGCAAGGTAGTCGCACGGGTAACCCCGCCTGGCGGGATGCCTATCAATTCTGGGTCAAGATATTTGCCCTGACATTCGCACTGGGTGTGGTCACCGGTATCACCATGAGCTTCCAGTTCGGCACCAACTGGCCGGGCTTTATGCAGACGGTGGGTAATATCGCCGGCCCGCTATTGGCCGCCGAGGTGTTGACGGCTTTTTTCCTGGAGGCCACCTTCCTGGGCATCATGCTGTTTGGCGCCAATCGGGTTTCCAATCGCGTGCATACCTTGGCCACGGCTTTGGTGGCCATTGGTACGACACTGTCGGCCTTTTGGATATTGGTGCTCAACTCGTGGATGCAGACCCCAGTGGGTTTCGAAATGATCAATGGGCAAGCGCACGCTACCGATTGGCTGGCGATCTTGTTCAATCCTTCCTTTCCTTATCGATTCACCCACATGTTGTTGGCGTCTGGTCTGACGGTGGCCTTTTTGATTGCAGGGCTGTCGGCCTATCGTTACCTGCGCGGGGAGCGCTCTGCGGGGCTGATGGTGTCGTTGAAGACGGGTATTGCGCTGGCGGCGTTGCTGATCCCGTTGCAGATCGTCGTGGGCGACCTGCATGGCTTGAATACATTGAAACATCAGCCCGCCAAGTTGGCCGCCATGGAGGGTATCTGGCAGACCCAGCGCGGGGTGGATGCGGTCTTGTTCGCCATTCCAGATAGCCAAGCCAAGACCAATCACTTTGAGATAGCCATCCCCAAGCTGGCCAGCCTCTATCTGACCCATGATTGGAATGGTGAGGTGAGCGGGCTGGATGCCTTTGAGGGTAAGCATCCGCCAGTGGGGCCGGTGTTCTGGGCATTCCGCATCATGGTCGGTGTTGGTTTGCTGATGCTGGCAGTGGCCTGGGTGGCTGCCTGGTATTGGCGCAAGCAGCAAGGGCTGCCGACCTGGATTGCCCGGGTGCTGGTCGGCATGACCTTTTCCGGCTGGGTTGCCCTGGTAGCAGGGTGGTATGTGACGGAAGTCGGTCGCCAGCCCTATCTGGTCTACGGCGTGTTGACTACTGCACAGGCCGCTTCAACCGTACCAGCCACGCAGATCAGCCTGTCCCTGGCGATGTACCTCAGCTTGTATCTTTGCCTGGGCTTCGCTTATGTCAAGGTGTTGTTCTATCTGGCTGGCAAGGCCGGCAGACAGGCCACCGAGCCAGCAACGGCAGGGAAGCCAGCCTATCAATAAGACGGGGCGGATGCGCTCTGATGCGATGCCGCTTGTTGTGCGCGTGCCGCTAACGGCACGTTGTTGAAAAAGGATGTAGACAATGCTAGACCTGAACATGTTTCTGCCCTTGCTCTTCCTGGGCCTGATGGGCCTCGCCATGCTGATCTATGTGATCCTGGACGGCTACGACCTGGGTGTGGGTGTACTGATGCACTGGGCCAGCCCAGAGGAAAAAGATCGCATGATTGCCGCGATCGGCCCATTTTGGGATGCCAATGAAACCTGGCTGGTGCTGGGGGTGGGAATTTTGCTGGTGGCGTTTCCGATGGCACAGGGGGCGATTCTGACAGCGCTGTATCTGCCGGTCGCGTTGATGTTGGCTGGCTTGATTCTGCGTGGCGTGGCATTTGATTTTCGTGCCAAAGCCCATGCAGATCACAAAGCCAGGTGGGATCGGCTGTTCACCCTGGGCTCGCTGATTGCAGGTCTGGCACAGGGATTCATGCTCGGCATGTATGTGACCGGCCTGGATTACACGCCACATGCGATGGCTTTTGCAGCGGTGGTTGCAGTCTGTCTGGTGGCTGGTTATGCCCTGCTGGGGGCATGCTGGCTGGTGTTGAAGACTGAGGGCGGGCTGCAGCGCAAAGCCATTCAATGGGGAAAGCGTTGCCTGAAATGGGCAGGCTTAGGTATTGCGCTGATTTCCATTGCCACGCCGTGGGCGAGCGAGCGGGTCGCCAGCCGCTGGTTCAACATGCCCGAATTCTTTCTGATGCTGCCCATCCCTGTGATGACTGCAGCGCTGCTGGTGGGGGCCTATCAGCTGCTGAAACGCCTGCCACGGGTCAATGACCGATGGTCATGGGCGCCGTTTGCCTGCGTGGTCGGGGTGTTCGTGTTGGCATTTCATGGCTTGGCCTATAGCGTCTTCCCCTATCTGATCATGGATAGAATGACCGCCTGGCAAGGTGCGGCATCCATCGAGTCACTGAAGATCCTGGCGGTCGGCACCTTGATCGTGCTGCCTGCCATCCTGTGCTACACCGCGTACTCCTATTACGTGTTTCGTGGCAAGGCGCGTGACCTGGTGTATTGATGGCGGAGTCCCCCGGCAGCGGCTGGTAGCGCACATGGCCTGTAGGATGTCGCGCCAACTCCGCTTGGGGCCGGAAACGCCATCAACAGATCTGGAGCCAACCAGCAGCAGGTCGTCGGTCAGATGTGGATTCATTGTGGAGGGTCACACTTGCCAATCAATGGGCGTGCTATAACAATGCTCGGCTATTCAAAAACCATAGCTTTTGACAGTCATCGGTCACAAGCCGATTGGCCCTTGTTTTATCCCCCCACAGGCTGCTTGTGCCTCGCGCCACAGCCGAATGAAGAGGTTTACCATGTCGAGAAAACTGATTGCCGCAAACTGGAAAATGAACGGCAGCCTGGCCCAATGTCGCGAGCTGCTGCCACCCCTGGCAAGCGTTGCCCGTGACAGCTTACCGCTGGTGGTCTGCCCGCCCGCCTGTTATCTGCCGACAGTTGCGGCGTTGGCAGCGGATAGCGCATTGCAAGTGGGGGCGCAAGATGCCGCCCAGCATGATGCGGGAGCCTATACCGGTGAGATGTCAGCCGCCATGCTGCGCGAGCTGGGTTGTCAATACGCTATTGTCGGCCACTCCGAGCGGCGGCATGGGCTGGGTGAAACAGACGACATGGTGGCGGCCAAAGCGGCGGCTTGTCTACGGCATGGCCTGACACCGATCATCTGCATCGGTGAGACACAAGCCCAATATGAAGCAGGCCAGACCGCAGACGTGGTCGAGCGCCAGGTGAAAGCCGTTCTGGCGCGCGTTGTGGCGGAAGATCTGGTGAAAACAGTATTTGCCTATGAGCCGGTCTGGGCGATTGGCACCGGCCTTGCGGCCACACCAGAACAGGCACAAGCCGTGCACGCCAGCATCCGGGCCCTGCTGACGCAAGCAGGCGGGGGCGAGGCAGCCAAACGCGTACCTGTGCTCTACGGTGGCAGCGTCAAGGCGGGCAACGCAGCCAGCCTGTTTGCCATGCCCGATATTGATGGTGCATTGGTAGGCGGTGCTTCGCTGGTTGCAGCGGAGATGGTGGCGATTTATCAGGCCGGGTTGAACACCTTCCAGCTGGACTGAGCACCCGCTCTGCGCGACAAAGGCCGATTACATCGGCCTTTGTTACTTCTGCTCGGACCATTGTGGTAGCTGGGTATCGATCATCGTCTGGCTGCTGAGTGATTGAACCCCACCAACTACAGTAGGGAAACCACACCACGCCAGCCTCGGGCTGGCGCGGTATCGCGAACCGTTGCGATTACATCGGTGAAGCAGCCATCATCATGCGCGGGCTTTGTTGTGGCATGATGGAATGGCTGGTGCCCATGCCTGAGGTATCTGCACCAAAGCTGGCCATACTTTGAATCAACATATCAGCAGACTGGCTAGCTGTGGTGGAACTGCTGGCTTCGCTATCGAGCTTCGGCTCCGTCCACTCGTTTAGTGCTCCGACGGTCAATAGATCGAGATCGCGTACCACCCCATCTTTCGATGTGATCAGTCTGATTTCAGCGGGAAGAATGGTCAAGGTGTGGACGTTGACTTCTGTTTTGCCGACTTTTACCTCAATGGTCCAGCCATAGACATCAGTCTCTTTTGATGCAGACGGGGGACGCGCACTATCCCGGTAGGCTTTGTAGGTGATCTGCACATCTTTTTGCTCCGCCCCATCCACAACCAAAATCATTTCCTTGGTTCGCCGAGTATCATCATAGATGATGTCAGTGCCATCTTGCGTGCCAAAGCGGATTTTTGTTGCTATATCCTTGCGGATAGAGATTTTGTCGTTGCCGCCGCCTCCGACGATTTCAGCGATATTATTACCTGCTGAGCCATACAAAGAGATGTTGTCATTGTCCTCTCCACCATCGACCAGGATGTCGCTGTTGTTCATGATTATGTTCAAACTATCTCGTCCGTGACCTCCAAAAAATGAGCCATTACTCCAACTGGCTTGATAGGCCTCACCATTGCTGGTGAGCGTGTCATCACCCTTTCCAAGGAATACCGACAAATCGCTGGCCGCACCAAAGTCAAAGAAATCGTTACCCTCATCCAAGCCAAATGTTCGTAAGCTATCTTGCTGTGATATGGAGATTACGTCATTGAATAAGGTTCCGGTCAGCGCTTCATAGTGTTTAAGCAGTCCTGTTGGGCCACGTTGGCCAGACTTTATCTGTCCTTCACCAATATCTGTCGTTGAATAGATCAGGCCAGACCTCAGCCCCTGGAATTGGGCGATATCATTACCATTGCCACCATTGGCTGACTCTGAAATGTCATTGAAGAAGGTTCTGTCGTCACCATTGCCCATGTTCAACTTGTCACCGATACTGACTTGAGCTGTGTCGTCACCATCCAATAGATCAATAGTGTCACCGCCGCCATTGGAGGAATAGATGTCGCTGCCTGCCGTACCACGGACTTTGTCGGCAAATGTAGAGCCTTTCCAGGTATGGATATTGGTTCCGCGAGCAATGTCGATGGAGACACCTTTCGTGGCCATATGGAAGCTGACGGTATTTGTTCCCATGCCCCCATCCAGCTCAGACAGCATTTCACTTAATATGAACATGTCATCGCCAGAGCCTGCCTTGATGGTGACATTGGGACTGTTGGTGTTGATGTAGGCTGAATCGAGAGAGGAGCGTCGATTGTCCAACACCAGATTGGGCAGGCTTTCCCCGTCACCGTAGTCAATCTGATAAATGGAATCCAAACCTTTTCCACTGTGTTGCTCATTCAATACCCCGTCCAGTTGAAGGACACCATTCGACGCTTGTTGGTCATTTATTTTTTTACTGGTATTGACTGTGTATTTCCCATTTACATTGGTACCAATGTCTACCCAATCCGATACATTTTTGTCCTGGCCCAGGTATTTGAATTCCTGTTTTATCGATGTGATTAAATGGAAGTTTTGGACATTGGCGTCACGGGCGTACTTGGAGAATTTATCTGTGCTATTTTGGGCGAGATAATGCAGCCTTTCCAAAAATGCCTCCTGATACCACTGGGCGTCCATCTGTTTCAGCATTTTTCCTTTGAGGTCAGCTGTATAAATGCCGGAGAACCAGTTGACAATAGGTGTGGCATCAAGCGCCGCAATCTGGTGAAGCGTTTGAACCACACTTGCTTCATGGAGCAGCCCCTTGCCCATAAAGTCACTATGAGTTTTGTCCAGCTGGATGGCTTGGCCAATGGAAGAGAAATTAGGAACCAGCATGAACAATAGTGCCGCAGGGGGGCAGGCGATTGCGGTTGCAATGCCGGCAATTCCGACTGCGACGCCAACCACAGCGTTTCCGAGATCCCATTTTGCTTGCTCGCTGCTGAAGTCACCTTTGTAGGTTTCAGAAAGCACCGCGATGTTAACGAATGAGTTGACAGCCCCAATCACGGCCCCAGCAACTGCAAGACCTTGTGCTGCTCTGAGTGCCTTGACACCAGTGGCAACAGCGGCAAACAAGTCTGAGGCGAAGAATGCCGTGTCCTGAAGCAGTGACAGACCGACTTGAACCTTGCCAGCCACTGCACCGGCGGGGGTGTTGAGGGCGGCATAGATATCGGATGCGACTGCAACCAAGTCAGCGGCAAAAAAAATGGTCGATTTCCCCATCTGTTTACCAAGTGCTTTACCTCTGAGGAAATTGAATTTAGCTTCCTCTCCAACTGATTTGATGATTCTGATTTTGCTTTCATCAATGGTATCAACGGTTTCTAGGTTGATCGACGCGGACTGCTTAAACAGTCGTTCGATTTTCTCTGGTAACTTGATCGTGATCTTTTCGGCATTCTTGTTGAAGGAGACATACAGATCGTTGAGGACACTGGCGGCGCTTTGTTTTTGGGCACGCGCTTCGATCATGGACAAGGCAAGTGCGAATGGAACTTGCAGCGCAGAGGTAGCGAACAGCGCAGCATTGATGGCGTGTTTGGTCTTTTCGTCTGAGTTGGCGGCGGCTACGGCTTCGCCAGGTACTGCAAACAGCAGAGCACCGCCAGAGCCCAACAGCCTCCCGAATTGTTGTGTCTTGGTGCGCTCGGTGTAACGTGTTGCCAATAGCTGATACTGGGAGTTGTTGAGCAATGAGCCTTTCAGCTTGGGGATTTCTTCCGCTTCGACTCTATATGAGGCTAGGGCAATGGCCGTTTTATTGGCATCCTCAAGCGTGGCATTGGGGTTGGCTTTTAAATTTCCCTCATGGATGCTTTGTGCCGTTTTTGAGATTATTTCTGGCGAAATTAACTTGAGTGTATTTTCTTTCCACTCTTTCCAGTTTTTGCTGAAAGTGCTGGCGTCAGGATCATTGAGATTAATGCCGCCTAGTATTTGTGATACTTTGGTCTGAAGAAAATCGATCCGCTTTAAAGGATCGATACTGAGGCCCTTGGCCTTCCATTCATTCGAAATCAAGGTGTCCAGGCCAGACGTCAGCTTTTCATACGAACGCTCGTATTGAATCTTGGACACTTGTGTATAGGTACGGGCGGCTGAGGTTATGAGCTGGTAGCTACGTGCCCTGCCAGAGCTGGGATTTAGGTCGGAGAGCATGCTGCTTAACGTTTGGATCTCCTTGTTGAGTTTTACCTCGTCTTCGGGTGTTACTTTGCTGAGCATCGTGGCCAGCAGTATCAACGAGTTTTTACTGTATTCCAACTTCGTAATCCAGTTCCCGAGTGTTTCCCTCGATAGGATGGGCTTGCCCATCTGTTCCGAGTTTTGGATATCTCCTTCAGTTTGTGTCAGCCCGACTGCCTTTATGGCTGATAGGAAAAGGCGATCGTCATTGCCCAGATAATCCGAAATGGCTAAGGATTTGCCTGAGTTGACTTTTGATTTGTTGTCGATGGTTTTGCACTGTTGGAGCAGGAAATCGAACGAATCAGCGATATACCGCAACTTTTGTTGCAGATCTTCTAAAGCCATGATGCTTCCTTCTTATTGAGTGAATGGGTGAGACTCACAAAAGCGGCTTGGTCATATGCCGCACATCCGCCACCCAGGCCATGTCAAGTTACACAACGCCAGGGCAGCAGGCTGCCTGCAGGTCATGTGACCCGCATGCAGCACTAATCGAGGAATGGATTGGAGAGGGCGGCGTTAACGCTCGCGGAAACCTTCGTTGACGGATTCGGTCAATGGGCTCAGGAAATAGTCGATCACACGTCGCCGCCCTGTCTTGACTTCGGCACTGATGGCCATGCCGGGACTGAGGCGAATCCACTTGGAATCAACCCATAGCTGGTCACGTTCAAGTTTGAGTCGTGCGAGGTAGACCAAGCCACGTTTCTCGTCGTTGATGGCGTCGCTAGAAACGCTGGTTACGCGCCCTTGCAGATAGCCATAACGGGTGTAGGGAAAGGTTTCAACCTTGACAGTGGCCATCTGGCCAGGGTTGACGAAGCCGATATCACGATTCTCGACCATGGCCTCGATTTCTAGGGTGTCGTCCGGCACAATCACCAGCAGCGGCTGCGCAGCGGTGACCACTCCTCCCACTGTATGAATAGCTAGTTGCTGTACCGTGCCGCCGACCGGGGCTGTTAGTCTGGTCAATTGCTGGCGTTGCCAAGCCTTGGTGTGGTCTTCATCATATTGTGCAAGTTGTTGCTGGGCCTGCTGGCGGGTATCCAGAAGCTGTCGTTGAAATTCAGCCTTGAAGCTTTGCAGCTGGGTTTCCTGCGCACGGATGCTGGCGGTAAGCTCCATGACCCGGCTGCGTTGGGCTGAGAGATCTTTTTCCAGCCCGATGCGCTCTTTTTCCTGGTCCAGATAACCGTGCCGAGAGACAAAGTTTTGCTCCAGCAGGCGTTTGTAATCTTCTGCCCGCTCCTTGCTGATAGGGAGGGTCTGCTCCAGTTTCACCACCAGTTCTTGAGTGGTGAGCAGCTCTGCGCGCCGCTTCTGTAGCTCGGCCTGCAGTGTGGCGTCCTTACTGCGGAACTCCGCAAGTTGGGCTCGGGCCAGTTGTTGTTCGGCTTGTAGACGAGCGGTGGGGATGTTGACCGGTGCAGGCCAAACGAGGTCGCCTCCTTTCGCCAACGCTTGCATGAGTGCATCGACACGGGCGGTAGTCAGGCTGGCTGTCAGACGTGCCTCATCCGCTTTGGTCAGATCCGCCCCGGTTGCGGTGGCATCCAGTTCGATCAGGATTTGACCGGCTTTGACGGTTTGCCCATCCCGAACATGGATGGCTTTGATGACGCCAGTGTCCAGTGGTTGAACCACTTTCACCCGGTCATTGGGCACGACCTTGCCTGGCGCTACGGCCACGATGTCGAGCTTGCCCAGAGTGGCCCAGGCCAATACGATCACCAGCAGCAGAATGATCAGACGCATGGCCAAGCGAGGTGCTGGGTGGACTGGTGTTTCCTGTAGTTCCAGGTGGGCTGGCAGAAATGCCAATTCGTGCGTCGTGCGGGCAGGAGGGGCCATGTGATGACGGTTTTGCCAGGCTGCTTGCCAGACCTGTGCATAGCGGCGAGCCAAGTCTTGAATGGCGGTCAGTACGGATGACATGTCGGCTTCCTCAACCTTGTTGCAATGCCAGTAAGTGGGCGTAATAGCCCTGCGGACGCTGGGCCAGATCAGCATGTGAGCCGGTTTCAACGATCTGTCCACGATCCATCGCGATGATGCGATCTGCAATCCGCACTGCAGATAACCGGTGGGCAATGATCAGGACGGTGCGGCCTTGGCAGATGGCCTGCATATTGTCCTGAATGACCCGTTCAGATTCATAATCCAGTGCGGAGGTGGCTTCATCAAAGATAAGAACACGAGGATTCATCACCAACGCCCTGGCAATTGCGATGCGCTGTCGCTGGCCACCCGACAAACCTGTGCCATGCTCGCCGACGACAGTGTCATACCCCTCGGGCAGCGCGCAGATGAAATCATGTGCGCCTGCCAGCTTGGCCGCTTCAATCACGGTATCTAGTGGTAGCCCCGGATTGGTGAGTGCGATGTTGTCGCGGATCGAGCGATTGAACAGTAGGTTTTCCTGCAGTACCACACCCACTTGGCGCCTTAACCAGGCTGGGTCTGCCAATGCCAGATCGATCCCATCGATGCGGACATGGCCGCGCTCTGGTACGTACAGTCGTTGCAACAATTTTGTCAACGTTGATTTGCCTGAACCCGACCTGCCGACGATGCCAATGATTTCGCCAGGGTGTATGGATAGGTTTAGGTCCCGGATGACTTCCGGGGCGTCGGCTTTATAACGGAAGCTGACCCCTTCAAATTGGATCTGGCCGTGGATCGACGCCAAAGCCTGACGGCTTTGTGGAATCTCGGTACGTGTGTTGAGAATGTCACCCAGCCGTTGCATTGAAATGCCGACCTGCTGGAACTCCTGCCAGAGCTGTGCCAGCCTGATGATCGGGGCTGCAACATGGCCGGCAAGCATATTGAACGCAACCAGCTGACCAACAGTCAGGCTGCCTTCGATGACCATGTTGGCGCCAAACCACATGATGGCGACGGTCACCAGTTTGTTTATCAATTGCACACTCTGCTGACCCAGTGTTCCCAGCACCACTACCCGGAAGCTGGCTGCAACATAAGCCGCCAATTGTTTATCCCAACGCTGGGTGAACTGTGGCTCGACAGCCAGTGCCTTGACCGTTTCAATACCAGATACAGATTCGACCAGAAATGCCTGGCTGTCAGCCCCACGTGCGAATTTTTCATCCAGACGGGCGCGCAGGCTGGGAGTGATGGCCATCGAGATCAGTAGATAGCATGGGAGTGATGCCACCACCACCAATGTCAGCCAGCCGCTGTAGACAGTCATGACTGCGAGGAACACAACAATGAAGGCCAGATCGAGAATCGAAGTCATGGCCTGGCCAGTCAGGAAATTGCGAATGTTTTCCAGCTCTCGCACGCGGGCCACCGAATCACCCACCCGGCGATGGGTGAAGTAACTGAGTGGCAGCGCCAGTAGATGCCGGAACAGCCGTGCTCCCAGTTCGACATCGATCCGGTTGGTGGTATGGGCAAAGACATAATTGCGTAGCCCTCCTAGTAGCACATCAAACACCGCAACCACCACCAAGCCAACGCTGATCACCGCCAGGGTGGAATACCCCTGGTGAACCAACACCTTATCCATGACAACCTGGAAAAACATAGGTGTAACCAACGCAAACAATTGCAGTGCCAAGGATACGCCCAAGATTTCAAGCAGCAATTTTCGATATTTGACAACAGCAGGAATGAACCAGGTGAAGTCAAATCGTGCCATGTCGCCGGCCAGTGACGCACGAGAGGTAATCAGCATCAACTTGCCAGACCAGCGTGCTGTCAGCTCCTGCTTTGACCAGATCTCCGGGCGCCCGACAGTGGGGTCTTGCACCAGTACCTGATCCCCATCCAATTTTGCAATGATGAAATGCCTTCCATCCTCTGCCAGCGCCAGCGCTGGGAGTGGCGTGGTGACTAGGCGCTGTGGGCTGGTATGAATCACACGAGCTTTAAGCCCCAATGATTTGGTGGCCAGCAGTAATTGTGTTTCATTGAAAGCTTCGCCATTTTGTGAAAATTGATGCTGTAATTGTGCGGCATCAACTGGTGTGGAGTGAAATTGGGCCAGTAATACTAGACAAGTCAGGCCGCAATCTAATTCCTTTGCTGTTGCTAAATCTCCTAACTGCATCCTCTTTACTTTCTATGTGACGTTTCTTTTAAACTAATATTAAGTATGTTATCTGAATATTAGGGAAATCGGAAATGCTTAATTTGTGCAATTGCAAAATATGAATTGGCATAATTAATGTGTGACTCAGAAGTGTAGCCATTCTGGATATGTATAGGTCTTGTGTTGATTGAGTTTTTTATTATTAAAGAAGGCGTTTGGGCACAGTGATCAACGATAATTGATGTGGGCGTGCACGAATTCTCATATGCGATATTGTTTAATAAATCATTTAAACTGATTCTTAGTTCAATAAATCTGATTGATAAATTTTAACTATTGAGTTAATAGGTTTTTATTAAAACTCCATGGTTATTGCTGGGAGGTGTGTTGGAGGTCTTGTTGCATAATTATATTGATTGGTTGTTTGATATGGATTGAATGGGTATGGCTGGCGTTAAATGAGAGCACATGTACTAGTCAAATATGCAATGGGGTTGCTCATCCAATTGCTTGTTCGAATTTCCAGTGACCAGCCTTATGTAACCTGTGGGGTATGCCTTGTTTGACAGGTGCTACATTGATTGTGGCAAGCACTGAAGGCTTAAGATGAAAAAAAGGGCATGTCCTGTGCCCTTTCTTGAGATGGATTGATGGTCTGTATTACAGATCGCGTTTATCGAGTTCTTGGCGAACGATGTCGCGAATGTCGTTTTGCAGGCCATGGCGCAAGGTGTCCAGGGCTGTTTGAAGTGCATCCTCCAAGCTGTCTCGGTAGAGGCTGGCCAGCTTCAGTGCAAATTGCTGGCGTACCAATGCCTCGATACGTGGTTCCAGCTGGAGGGTGACAGAGTCTACCAATTGTTGGACCAGCTCCGCAGAGTCCCGGCCAGCCGGGTTGGCCGTGGCTGGGATGATCGCTGCTGAAAGTGACTCATCTGTGAGGGAGGGGGTGTAAGACGCTGGTTGCGGAGAGGCATCTGAGATACTGGCCTCGACAGTCGGCATCGGAGAGGGTTGCAATTCGGGTTCTGCTGCAGCGGCCTCTATTGCCATTGGTGTGGCGATGACGGGCAGCTCAGGCTGTGGTTCTTCAAAGTCGCCCAATGGGGGGGCAATGAGCTCCATTGGTTCAGGTATGTCTTCCGGAGCTGCGGGGGCGATCTCTACTTTGGCTGTTGGGAGGAGGGGGGCTTCGGTAGATTGAGTCGTTTCCTCCACCGTGGCATCGAATTCCAAAGGAGGGACGGTTTCATCGAAAGCCAATGGGGTAGCAGGGATGTCCACTGCCTCCCATTCAGTGCTTCTGAAAACTACCTTGGGCTGCACACTCGGTACGTTTTCAGTGGCTAAGCTGCTTGTTGCGACAGCCATCGGTGCGGGGATAATGTCAGGTGCAGGTGCAGGTGCAGGTGCAGGTGCAGGTGCAGGTGCAGGTGCAGGTGCAGGTGCAGGTGCAGGTGCAGGTGCAGGTGCAGGTGCAGGTGCAGGTGGCA